>CAZZIT010000050.1:0-4262 GCA_964654365.1 uncultured archaeon | reverse complement strand
ACTCCAATTACCACTGCAACAGCTGTGGAGACGAGAATTGCGACGAGCAATGCCCCAGGAATTTTCCTAACCATCATCGCCGCAGCGATCAGCAGTCCAAGGATCGCGATCCAGAATTCCTTCTTTGCGAAATTCTCGACTCCAAGTGAAACAAGAGTTGCCGGGTTGTAAACAACGATGCCTGCCGCCTTTAAGCCAATGAGCGTTAGGAAAAGTCCTATACCTGCTCCGATCGCATATTTCTGGGAAACGGGAATCGCGTTGATCACTGCAGTTCTTAACTTTGTAACGGTCAGTAGGATGAATATAATGCCTTCAACGAAAACGGCTGCCAAGGCGACTTGCCAGGAGTAGCCCATGCCGAGAACGACGCCGTAGGTAAAATAAGCGTTTAAACCCATTCCCGGCGCTAAGGCAAAGGGTTTTTTGGCATATAAAGCCATGATTATTGTAGCAATTCCTGCAGCAAGTGCTGTTGCGGTAACAAGGCTTGGGATTGCATCTTTTCCCATTGCATCGCTCAGAATCGCTGGATTCACGAAGATTATGTATGCCATTGTCATAAATGTTGTAAGGCCAGCGAGAACTTCCGTTCTCATGTTCGTCCCGTATTCCTCAAACCTGAAATAGCTCGCAAGAGACATGAAAGTGGGAAAGAAATCCGATTATTAAAATCTTGCTGAAAGATGCTGGTAAAATTGTCAGTTGCTCTCAAGGGTCGCAGTGTTTTTGGAATTCCAAAATCTTTATATTTTCCAAAGCCACCCAAGGCTGTGCGATACATCTACATAATCGCAGCTGTAGCTTTCATTGGGATTCTACTTCTCACATTCCAGGATTATGAAGAAAAGCTGAATTCCGCCTGGCTGAATTACGATGAAGCTGTGAATGAGTCCAGAAAAACTGGAAAAATGCTCTTCATTTTCATAAGCTCCCCAACATGTCCGATTTGCCGTGATTTCAGGGAGTTTCTTTCCCAAGATGAGATGATTGCAAGGATTTCAGAAAAGTATCTGCCCGTCTACATCAAAGATCCCGCATATTCTCCCGTTCCCGTGACATCATTTCCGACGTTCTGCATTGGCTATCCCGAGAACTATGACTGCTTCCACTCACCCTCAAAGGACATGCTGCTCAAAAGACTCGGGGTGACCTGATGGAGGTGAAGATTCCGTCCTACGTTTACCTTCAGAAGAACGCGATCAGCAGGCTTGGCAGAGTTCTTGAGAAAATAGGCTCCCAGAGTGCGATAATGCTCACAGGTTCGACCGTCAAAAAGCTTATCGAGAAAGATATTGAAAAAATCCCATTCTTGAGCGTTTTTCTGGTTGAAACTGCAAGCATGCTCCAAGTAAGAGACATAGTGCTGAACGTGGGCTTCGAAAGCGTGGATGCGGTGGTTGGGATAGGGGGAGGGAAGGTCATCGATGTCTCGAAGGTAGTGGCAACAGAACTCAATGCAGAATTCATCAGCGTTCCAACTACAGCATCGCATGACGGTATAGCCTCGCCAGTGGCAAGCTTTAAAGAAAATGGGAAGCCCATATCTATATCAACGGAGCCCCCAATTGCGGTTATAGCAGACACAGAAATCATAAAGAGTTCTCCGAAAAAGCTGATCCATTCTGGTTTTGCAGATCTGATATCGAACATCACAGCCGTCAAGGACTGGAGGCTTTCAAGGGACCTCAGGGGGGAGAGCTACAATGAGGTTGCCGTTGCTATTGCGAGCATGCCAGCTTTCTTAATGGTCAGCAGAGCAAATGAGGCAAATTTCAGGCTTGAAGACGAGATAGAGACTCTGCTTCGCGGACTGATCATGAGCGGGGTAGCAATATCAATTGCAGGCAGCAGCAGACCGGCAAGCGGGGCAGAGCACAAGTTCAGCCACGCGATCGACTTCCTAGGCTACGGAAACGGGACACATGGCGAGCAGGTTGGATTGGGCACAATAATCTTCGAGTACTTCTACGAGAAGGAGTATGGTGAAGGAAATTGGGAGCTAATAAGCATGTCGCTAAAAAATGCAGGAGCTCCAACGAAAGCTGCGGAAATAGGGCTGAGCAAAGAGCAAGTCCTTGAGGCCCTGCTTTACGCAAAGAAGATAAGGAAAAAGAGGTTCACGATCCTTGAAGCCTTGGATCCGTCGAGGGAGGACTTCGAGAGAGCTTTGAGGGAGACAAAGATCGTGGAGTGAGAGCGTAAGAAAAAGTTAAATACAAATAGAAACTCGATCGTTGGGGGTCAAAATGAGCTGGAAGTCTCACGGTTTCAGGTTTAAATCTGGCAGAAAGCTGAAAAAGAAGGTTAGAGAGAGGGGGATTAGCCTGAGGAAGTTCCTTCAGGAGTTCGAGGTAGGACAGAGGGTTATAATCGACATCGAGCCCGCCTCCCAGAAGGGGATGCCGCATCCGAGGTATCAGGGAAGAAGTGGAGTCGTAGTTGGTAGGAGAGGCAGGGCTTTCCTCGTGCAGATAAGAGATGGCAGCAAGATGAAAACGCTGATCTCCCGCCCCGAGCATTTAAAAAGCGCTTAGGGGTTGTTCGGAATGTTTAAGGAAGTCAGGAGTTTTGAGTACATCACGATCGCGGAAGCAAGAGAAATAATGGAGGAGATAGCAAAAAAAAGGCAGGAGAAAGCAGATCTCGTATTCGAAACAAGAAGGGCGCTCAGGCATTTAAGGGCTTTCTCAAAGCTGAAGGCTGAAAATGCCAAAAAGCTCGTTCAGGAGCTTTTAAAACTCCCACAGGTTGGAAAGCTCGAAATTGCCGTGAAAATCGCGGACATAATGCCGAAGGTTGCGGAGGAGGTCAGAGCGATCTACATGAAGGAAAGAACGCTGACGAACGAGGAAATCGAGCAAATTCTCGAGGTTGTTGAAAAATTCAGGGAGTAGGAAAAATTATAAATATTAGTTGATACATTTTTCTTAGCGGGCGGTGATATGGAGAAGCCAAAAGAGAAGCCGGATAAAATGGAAAAATTTGAGGACTACGCATACGTTCTGGACTTCCTCCCCTACGGTCACGTGGATGACAAGAGACCGATTCACAAGAGAGAGCCCCTAGCGCAGGTTATCGGCGAAAAATACTTCACCCTTCTCGAAGTCAGTGTGAAAAAGGATAAGAACCCACTCGTTATGGACAGACTATACATAGGCAAGGGTGATAGGGACGTCGTGAACAGGATAAAGAGAAAGCTTAAATTTGAAGAGCTAACGCCCTCTGCGAAAAAAGAGTTGCCCTTTGTAGTGGAGAACATAGTTAAGCAGAGAGAATCAGAGTTCGTGGAGTTTTTCAACAAATCGGAGCCGATAACGACAAGGATGCACCAGCTCGAGCTTCTGCCGGGAGTTGGAAAAAAGACTATGTGGTCAATTCTGGAGGAAAGGAAAAAAGAACCATTTAAGAGCTTTGAGGACATTGCGAAGAGAGTAAAGGGTGTTCAGCCGCTAAAGCTCGTTGTGGGGAGGATAATATACGAGCTGCAGAATCCCGATGCGAAATACCACGTATTCGTTCAGGTCTGATCTTCTTCCTCGATGAGGGCCTTTAGCCGATTCAAAAGTCTCAGCTCTTCTTCTTCCTTCAACCTCCTGCTGTGCTTTTTTATCAGCTCCTCGATGTCTTTTCTCAGGCTGCTCTCCCTATCTGCTAGGGCTATGCTCACTATGCTTGCTGTGAAGAGAGCAACCACTGCAACACCGAGAAGGACTACGATCATCGCGATGAGCTTTCCGATTACAGTCTTGGGCACTATATCTCCATATCCTGCGGTCGTTATGGTTATCACCGCCCAGTAGATGCAATCAAAGATGCCGAAGTTCTGTTCGATGCCCTCTGCAAAGTAAAAGCTCGTTGCACCCACGAAAATGGCTAAGAAGAGAATGAGAAGGGCTGAACCGAGTAGTTTTGCAGATCTCGCCTGTATCTCCCTCATGAGCCTTATTCCAAGTGCTATGAACCTCAAAATCCTCAGAGCCCGTAGGGCTGCGGCATAAGAAGGGGGAAAGATGACGTTGACGACGACTGCAGGGATGTAGGCTATGATCTCGTAGCTGTTCACCAATGCATAGCCAATTCCGCCCCTCCTGACCCTGAGAATGTAATCGTAGAGAAGAGCGAGAGCGATTGCAAGGTCTACTGCGTAAAGAAGTTGAAGAATTGTCCCGCTGCTGATCTCGATGAGCATTATCACTGCAATGGAGAGGATGACGAGGGCCAATGCGAGGAGTTCGGTGCGCATGATGATGCAAATTCCT
>CAZZIT010000049.1:0-14078 GCA_964654365.1 uncultured archaeon | reverse complement strand
AGATTTCGGAATTCCTGCTGACGTTTATCTACGTCCTGCATTTGGCCCCGTGCCTGTCGAATTCCTCGAGTGTTACCCTGCAGGGCATGCAGAGATACCAGAAGCCGAATTCGTTGAGAAAGAAGCCTTAGAGATGGCGGTAGAGAATCTCAGGGAATTCATGGCTAGCCTGAAGGGGAAAAAATTCGTTGTGCACGTCTCGGGAAGGTGGAAGGAACTCGTTAAGGATCTGCCAGGGGAGTGCGAGTATGTTCTACACTGAGAAAAGGGACGGATTTTCAAGGCTCGGTTTGCTCGAGATCGGTGGAAGCAGGATAACGACTCCAGCCATGCTCGAAGGGGAAATACTGGAGAAGATCGATGTTGGAAAGGCAGCCTACGCTGTAAAGAAGCTCTTCCCCGAAATCTACGAGAATCTCAAGCCCAAAGGTGACATCGAGATTCTTACAGGAATCTCCACGATGTCTCCGCAAGAGATTACCGAAGCTTTTTCCGAGCTCAGGAGCATAAAGCCGCTTTACGCCGTGGCTTGTGCGGATCCGAAAAACGTGTCACTTTTGATTTACCTCGGAGCAGATATAGTTGACAACATAATGGCGGTGGCGAAGGGTTACAGTGGAATCTACTTCCTCGGCGACCTCGAATTGAGGCTTGAAAAATTGAAGTCCTTCCCGTGCGGCTGCGAGTTCTGCAGAAAGCAGGATTTAAGCGGGCTTGAAAGCAATGAAGTGCTGGAAATAACGGCAAAGCACAACACGGAACAGCTCAGGCTGGAGGTTGAGAAGTGCAGGTTTCTACTCGAGGAGGAGGCGCTGAGAAACTACGTTGAGGCAAAGGCCAAGCTCCACCCAGAGCTCACGGCACTCCTGAGATTCTCCGATCGGGAAGAAAGTCAATGCTTTCCGAGGTTCAGAAGGAGTACCTGTTATTTCTGCTCTCAGGAAAGCATCAACAGGTTTGAGGTCAGGTATTTTCTCAATCGAATTGTTGAATGCTACGAGCCGAAAACAAAGGCGCTTCTCCTGCTGCCCTGTACGGCCAGGAAACCTTATCTGACTTCAAAAACGCACAGGATAATAAGGAGCGCCGTAAAGGTGAACGTGAACGAGATCGTAATCTCCTCACCGCTTGTCGTTCCGAGGGAGTTCGAGCTAATGTATCCAGCTGTTAACTACGACACACCCGTCACCGGGCACTGGAGTGAAGAAGAGGTTGAATTTGTGGCTGGATGGCTCGCCAAACTCGTTGAAAAAGGAAATTTCGAGAAGGTGGTTGCCCATGTGGAGGGAGGATACAGAAAGGTCGTTGAGGTGGCTTTGAAGGACTTCGATGTGATCTTCACAGCTGAAAAAGAGATTCTAAGCGAAGAATCGCTCAAAAGGCTCAGAAAGGAGCTCGAGGGTTATGAGAGATACGATCTTTTCACGGAGATGTTCTCCCATGCCCTCCGTTATCAGTTCGATGTCAAGGCTGAGGGTGCTGTGAGAGGGAAGTATCCCGATATCGAGCTTTTTAATGGCGAAAGACTTGCGAGATTCGATCTGAGATACGGGAACGTCGACATTTACTCCGAAATCGCCATGAAGCTTCTCGAAAGGAGAGATTACTCCATTGAAATCGCTGAATTCGAGCCTACGACGACCATTTTCTGCGCAGGCATCGAGGATGCGGACCCAAAAATAAGGCCGAACGACGTTGTTATTTTCAGCAATTCCACGTATTACGGAGTTGGAATTGCGAGAATGCACGGAAGTGAGATGCTGGAAGCAAAAAAAGGAATTGCTGTAGAAGTCAGGAGAAAGTACAGGTTTTAAGCGAACTCAATTCTTGCACCAAGCTTTTTCAGATCCTCGAAGAAGTTTGGATAGGAAACGGAAACAGCTTGAGCGTTTCTGCATCTCACTTCGCCAAGCAATCCGAGCAGGGAAAAAGCGAGAGCCATTCTGTGGTCTCCAAAGGAATCCACCGTTCCCCTGAATTCTCCCTTCATGCCCCTTATTTTCAGACCATCTCTTCTCTCCTCGGCCCCAACCCCAAGGGCTCTCAAATTTCTGCAGATTCCCGAAATTCTGTCTATTTCCTTTATCCTAAGATGTTCTGCATTGTATATCTCGCTCACACCCTCGGCAGTTGCGCATAATACTGCAATCGTTGGTACAAGATCTGGCGTATCTCCAGCGTCGAAGCTTATTGCAGATAACCTTGACTTCCTTGCAACTATGATACCAGTATCTTTTTCCCAACTAACATCTGCACCCATTTCTCTGCAGACTTCTACGATCCTCTTGTCCCCCTGCTTCGAATCGAAGGCATTCAAAATCCTGACCTCTCCTGCCAGAACTCCTGCGGCTATCAGATAGCTCGCCGAAGAGAAGTCCGATGGAACCCTGAAGTCTCTGAGCCTGAATTCCTGCTCACCAGGAATCTCAAATCTGTCCCCTTCTCTCTCAACCCTTATGCCAGCCCTCTCGAGCACTTCGAGGGTGACATCGATGTAAGGCCTCGACTTAGTGGAGATAACGGTAAAGGTGCTACTGCCTTCTGCAATCGGGAGAGAGTATAGAAGGGAGGATATGAACTGGGAGCTTTCAGCTTTAATCGTCACCTCCCCGCCTTTTATCGGTCCTCTTATCCTGAAGGGTGCCCTGTAATTTTCCTCACCCTTTGCTTCAGCTCCGAGCTTTTTCAATGCCAGAACAAGCTCCCTGTTTGGTCTCGTTCTCAGCGAAGAATCTCCATCGAGCGTGCTCCAGTCTCCGCAGAGGGAAAGCAGCCCTGTAAAGATCCTTAGCGTTGTTCCAGAGTTTTCGAAGTTGAAATAGCCTGACCTTATTTCATCGGTCCCTTGAAATTCAAAGGCAACTCCACTCCTTTTGAATTCAGCTCCAATTCCCTTGCAAGCTTTAAGCGTTGCAATGGTGTCTCCCGAAATCAGGGGGTTGAAAACCCTGCATTTTCTCGATAGAGACGCTGCGATGAAGGCGCGGTGCGTGTAGCTCTTGGACGGTGGCGGAATCGCTTCTCCCAGCACTTCGCTCCTGCGCACGATGACATCCATGAGCATGAGAGTCCTTCAGGTTTCAAAAGTTTTTTGTCATAGCCATTCAATCTCTGTTTTCAGGGGACATGCTGTGTGAGGATACCAAAAAGTTTCAGCCTGCTGCAATCGTTATTTCAGAAAAACCCTATGCGGAGGGGGGGATTCGAACCCCCGAACCCCTACGGGATTGGACCCTAAATCCAACGCCTTTGTCCACTCGGCAACCTCCGCTTGAAAATCTTCGAAACTGCTTTTTAAATATCTTGCCCTCAGTAAAGCTTAATAATGGAAAGGGTTATTCCCTCTTACGGGCTCGTAGCTCAGTGGTAGAGCGCCGCCTTCGCGAGGCGGAGGCCGCGGGTTCAAATCCCGCCGAGTCCACTGAAGTATTTCTACTTCTTTAGCAGCTCCTCAATCGCTTCTTTGCATGCGGCGACTGCCTGAGCTCCGCCGGCGACGAAGATAACGCGAATCGCTTCGACAAGCTCCTCCTTGCTCGCTCCACGGTTAATCGCGCCCCTCATCGCTGAGCTCACACACTCTTTGCAATGCCTCTGCGCTCCCATTGCCATAACCAGCATCAGCTTGAACTTCGCTGGAAGCGCTCCGTCCTCCTGCACGACTTTATCGCAGAACTCGTAGAACTCGACAGCCTTGGGATCAAGCTCCTTGATCAGCTTCATTATTCCCGGTGCAAAACCCATCTTCTTCTCAATGCTGCTGACAACCCTTTCATGCTCCATCTCCATCACCGATCTAATTTGATCGTGAACGTATTTAACTCTATTTCTTTTTCCCGTTTCTCTCCAAAAATCCGCAATCTTTTAAACGTTGGGAGCAAAAAAATTGCAAATGCCCAAAGCCCTCAGAATAAGGCTGATCGGAATCGTTCAGGGTGTTGGCCTTAGGCCATTCGTCTACCGCTTAGCCGTGGCCAAGGGCATTTACGGCTACGTGCGCAACATGGGTGGTAGCGAGGTCGAAATATTCGCGGAAGGCGATGAAAGTGCGCTTAAATCGTTTCTCGAGGGACTCGCCAGCGAGAAACCACCTTCAGCAAGGTTCGAGCAGATTTTTATCCAGGAACTTGAGCCAAGGGGCTACGGTGACTTCAAAATTCTCAGGAGTGATCCTAATTTTGACGAAAGAAGCATAATTCCACCTGACTTCGCCATATGCAGCGCATGTGCTGGAGAAATTTTTGACAGAAAAAGCAGGTTTTTTGAGTATCACTGGAACAGCTGCGCATTCTGCGGTCCAAGGTTTTCGATGCTATACAGGCTTCCATACGACAGGGAGAACACTTCAATGGTCCAGTTTCCACTTTGCAGCGAATGCTTTAGAGATTACAGCGATCCGGGAAACTTCAGGAGGTTTCACGCACAGGGAATAAGCTGCCCCCGCTGCGGTCCCAAGACGTTTGTCTACAGCATCACCGGGGAGAAGCTCGAAGTGGACGATCCCGTGGAGTTCGCCGCAAAGAAGATCGTAGAGGGAAGAATTCTGGCGATTAAGGGGATAGGTGGATATCACATAGCCTGCCTCGCATCTGACGATTCCGTTGTGATGGAGCTCAGGAGCAGGAAAAAGAGAGAGAGAAAGCCTTTTGCAGTTATGGCGAGGGATTACAGCATCGTGGAGAAAATAGCCTGCCCACCCCCTAAGGCAAGGGAATTGCTTGAGTCGCCCGAGAGGCCAATAGTTGTGATGCCTAAAAAAGCCACGATTTCAGAACTCGTAGCCCCAGGGCTCTCCACGGTTGGTGTAATGCTCCCTTACTCAGCATTTCAAATACTACTGCTCCTCAGAATTCCCGATGGATTCCTCATAATGACAAGCGGGAACGTTCACGGGAAGCCCATGTGCACCGAACTCGACGAAGTTTTCTCACAGCTTTCAGGCATCGTCGACTACGTTGTTGAGCACGAAAGGCCTATCGTTCACAGGGTAGACGACAGCGTGATAAGGTTCAGCGATGGCGAACTAGTTTTTCTTCGCAGGAGCAGGGGTTTCGCGCCAGAATGGATCAGGATTTGCAGGAGTGTTGCCGAGGGAATCGCGCTCGGCGGAGAACTTCAGACTGCTGGAGCGGTATCTTTCGAAGACAAAGTTGTCCTCACCCAGTTCATCGGAGACATGGACGAGATAGAAAACCTTGAATTCATGAAGAGGGAGCTGGAATGGCTGATAGGCGAATACAGAATAAGGCCGGAGTTCATAGCCATCGACATGCACCCGCTCTACCACAGCAGGAAGCTTTTGAAAGAGTTCGATGGCGCCGAAGTTATCGAGGTGCAGCATCACCATGCGCACGCCGTTGCGGCGATTGCCGAACTTGGCTTATCCCCAGATTCAAAAGCGCTGGCGATAACCATTGACGGCACGGGCTACGGCGACGATGGCGGAATCTGGGGCGGTGAGCTGCTGGTTTCAAGCTGGAGGGATTACGAAAGGGTCGGGAGCTTCAGACCCTTCAACCTCCCTGGCGGTGACAGCGCTGCAAGATTTCCAGTCAAGTGCCTTGTTGCTCTCATGGCCTCCCTCGGTTTCGGACATTCAGAAGTAATGGAGCTGCTGAGCAAAAGGAATCTTCTGAATTCATTGCCCTACGGGCTTCAGGAGGCGGAAATCACGTATACGCTTGCGAGAAAGGGAAAGGGCGCGATTACGACGAGTCTTGGAAGAATTCTGGACGCATTTTCGGCCCTTCTTGGAGTCTGCATAGAAAGAACATACGAAGGAGAGCCGCCCATGAAGCTTGAGGCACTTGCCGATAGCGGAAAAGATCTCGGCCTCACGCCCGAGCTCTGCACTAAGGATAGAATTATCATAGACGTTGGAAAATTGCTGGAATGGGCAATGGAAACGGAAGCGAGAAAGGAAGACATTGCAAAGACCGTTCTGCAGGGAATTGGCAGATCTCTGGGTCTTGCGGCGCTTGAAGCGATGAAGTGCAGAAGTCTTGATTACGGAAACGTTATCGTGACGGGTGGCGCATCTGTGAACAGCCACATCGTGAGGGGAATTAAGGAGATCCTTTCTCCTGAAGAAGTAAAGGTTGTGCTCCCCAGAAAAACCCCTCCGGGAGATGGAGGGATTGCGCTCGGCCAGATACTGGTCGCCTCTTCAACTCTGATTGAATAGCTTAGTTCAGCAGATCCTCGGGACGAGTTCCCCCCTTGGAGGCTCGACGACCCTAAGGCCCCCAACTACCGTTTTCATCAACACAAATCCTTTGTACTTCTCGCTCCTCCTAACCTCCCCGATTATTCGCGCATTCTCAAAACCCTTTCTCCTTAAAGCCTCGAGGAAATCGTCGGCAGCATCTTTGCTTACTGAGAAAAGGGCTGCCCCCTCGCTTGCGAGGTATATCGGGTCGATTCCAAGCATCTCCGAGTATCTCCTCACGGGCTCTCTGATTGGTAGGTTTCCCTCAACCACTAAAACACTCCCGGAATTCCTCGCCCAGTCGTTCAGAACCCCTCCAAGTCCGCCCCTTGTTATATCCCTGGCCGCATTTACTTCGCCAGAATAGGCCTTTATGACCGGCAAAAGGGGCGTTAGAGGTTTTGCGTCGCTTCTGAGCATGCCGCATTTCAGTTCTTCCGCATCGCCGAGTCCCATCTGCAGCATCATTATAACAGCCCCATGATCTCCGACGTAATCTGTAACCACGAGTTTGTCCCCCTCCTTGGGCAGATCTACGATGGGTTTCTCTGCAATTCCAAGAACCGTGGTTGTTATCGCTATCCTGTCAATTCCCCCTTTTGGCATTACCTTGAAGTCGCCGCCCACCAACGCAACTCCCTCCCTTTCAAATACCTCGATAAGGGAGCCGAGGATGACATCGAGCTCTTCAAGTGGAAAACCCTCCTCCACGATAACCGAATCGAGTCCCGCTATCGGTTTTGCTCCCATAACGACGACGTCGTTTATGGATCCTGTTGCGGCAAGCATTCCAATGTTTCCTCCCGGGAAGAAAGGGGGATTTACCGTGTAGGAGTCCGTAGAGACGACCAAGAAATTATCTCCAACCGGGATCACTGCTCCGTCATCTGGAAAATCGATTCCAAGACCACCCGGAACTCTCTTCATCCCATCTGGAACTCTTGAGAGGAGTAGCTCCGACAGTAGTTCGCTTGTCTCCTCACCGCCCGAGCCGTGGGAAAGGCGAACAAACCTCATTCTCTATCCCCCAAATCGTTTGAAAGCCTCAGTATGCGCTCATAATGCTCTAAAAGCTCTGAAGCCTCGCCGGCGGTTGCCGCTATGTCCCTGAGCATCTCAGCTGTTTTGCTGGCATCCTCATAGCTGAGCTTTGAGATCACGACTCCGGCATGAACTATGACGAGATCTCCCCTTTTCAGCCTTTCTTCGGCTATTCCGATGATAACCTTCCTTGGAACACCATCGCCGTAGTCGATTTCCGCGAACTCGCCCTCTATTTCCCTAACGACAGCTGGAACTCCCCAGCACATGATCTCACCTGAGATCGAGATCTTCCGCAATCTGGTCAGCCAAACCGTCGGCTCCGAATCTTGCCCAGATCGCGCATGTTCCCTCCAGAGAGACCATGCAAGGGCCCACGGGCGAAGAGGGTTTGCATTTCCTCATGAACAGCGGACATCCTGTCGGCTTCTCTTTTCCGATAACTATCTCCGCACACCTGCAGCCTTTCGGCAGATCATCCTGGTAGCTTTCTGGAACGGTCTCCTCAATGTCATATTCCCTGAAAGCGTCATGAGAACTGTAAGATTCGGAGATCCTCAATCCACTATTTGGCAGAAATCCAATCCCCCTCCATGCATCCTTTACGACTCTGAAGGCCCTTTCGATCATCTCCTGGGCCTTGATGTCTCCGTCCCAGCTCACGGCTCTCGCGTACTCTATCGAAACCTTTGCCTCACCTCTGACGAGCTGCTTCAAGACTTCTGCGATCGCTATGAGCACGTCTATCGGCTCAAAGCCTGTAACTACGACGGGAATTTTGAGCTTATCGGCAACAGGCTTCCAGGCTTTGGCTCCAATGATCGTAGAAACGTGACCCGGAGCAATTATTCCCCTTACAGCACTCTTCTCCTTCGCAAGAATTTCCACAGTCGCGAGCATCGCTGGAGGTGTGAGCTTGACTAAGCTCATAAGCTTCAGGTTTTCGGGCAAAAGACCGCTTATCAGCACCTGCGCGTATCCTGAGGCTACAGTTTCGAATCCTATGCCGAGGAAAATCGATTCCTTTCCGTGTGCCTTAGCATCTGCTATTGCATCCGCTATTCCCGTTACGATTCTCACATCTGCCCCGAGGGCCTTGGCTTCTGCCAGTGAGCTTGCCCCTTTTACGCGCTTCAGACTAAGAAGTCTGAAAACGTCTCCGTAGGTATAAACGACCACTCCATCAAAGCTCAGTTTCAGCGCATTCTCGATGTAGTACGAAGGGGTGACGCAAACAGGACATCCTGGGCCTGCGACGAGCTCTAAACCTTTAGGCATCAGGCTTCTCAGCCCGTAATGAGTTATAGTCCACTCGTGTGTTCCGCAGAAGTCCATGATCTTGAAGCTTCCGAAATCTTTCTCCAGCTTTTCGTAAAACTTCCCGATGTATCTGACTAACGATTTGGCTAAGCCAGCATTGTTTCTGAATACTCTCTCAAGCCCTTCAATAAGTTCAGGGCTAGCTTTCTCCGAGTCTGTTCTCTCCATCCACTTCCCACAGAGATTTCGATACCTATATAAAAACTTTTCAGCCACTACTCCTCGGCGTTTGGAAACCTCTTCGCAGGAGATGGCTTCAGAAGTTTGCTTCCGTCCGAGGTCAGGAGCATATTAGTAAGCGCGCTGAGTGAGCAGAGAGTTCCTCTGCCAACAAAACCTTCTCCGGGGATCTTCGCAACTATGAACCCCTCCGAAGTGACCTCTATCTCCATTCCGATCTCGCTCAGGCGGTGCAGCACTATGTTCCCCATGGCTCCCATGGACTTCTCCATCCAGCAGTGCTTCATCGGGCAGAGGTTGCAGTATGCCTTGAATCTCTTCGCGCTCTCCTCAGGAACTAAGCCCGCTGCGATTTCGGCCTTTGTCGTAGAATACGCTATGCAGCACCCCAAAACATTCTTCGCCAACCATTTTTCTCCTTTTATTATGCTCGCCTTTACAGCCCCTCCCTTGGCTATGTAGCGGTTCTCTACCCCTTCTTCAAACTTGATCTTTCCGGTGTTTCTGGCATTTTTCAGTCTATCCTTCACGAAATCCTTAAGTTCATCGTTTTTAACGATGGCCTTTACTATGGCACATGTCGGGCAGTAGGAGACTGGAGACTGGGCGATCAGGTTTCCGCTTCCGTCGTAAAGCCTCGCAACGACTCCAATCTTTTCCCTCCTAATCACCGTTTTCCCGCCCAGATCCTTCACGTATTGCAGCGCAATGACCGAGGGTGTCACGACTCTTCCATAACCGTAAACGTCTGCAATGGCCCTGATCTCATCTTCTTCGCTCAGGGCTTCCCTTAGCTTCTCCTCAAATCTTTCCGGAACGAGTTTGGCATCTAATTCTGCCGCGAGTATCGCTGAGGACCATACTATGTCGAAACCCTCGCCTATTACGTCCCCGCTATCGTCTTTGACCACTGCAAGTATTCCTTCTGATCTTTCGTAAGCAGAAACAACTCCTTTTTCTTCTGTAATTGCTTCAAGGGTTCCGTGGCAAATTCCACAGGCTCCCTCCACCTCTCTGAGCCCTTCGGTTTTTTTCCTTACTCTGGTTCTGAAATCTTCGTGCTTCATCCACTGACTCTTTTACTTCAACCTGATAAGCCTTTCGAGCTTTTGGAGAGAAGCGAAACCAAAAGGTTTTAAATCTTAGCGATAGCTGAACGGGCATGAGTTACCTTAGCAAGGATGAGCTCATCAGGAGATATGGAAGTCTGCCGTGGGTTTCGCCGTATTCGAGAGTCGTTGCAGTGACGGACGGTGAATTCGTGGAGCTGCACGAGTTCCATGCAAGGGAAAGGTGCTACGGAGGCGCTTCCTGGGAAGTTCTGCACTACCCGAGGGTAAGCGATTTGGTGATAAGTGCGAGAAGAGAGGGGGCGAGGAACATCTTCGTTTTAAAGCCCGGTAAAACTGAACTGAAACTCATTCCGGGAATTGCTGGCGCGGGAATCGAGGAGGTAAAGCTGACGGATCGAATCGAGATAACCTACGCAGGTCTGGCCGGCGGTGGAATTGCGGCCACAGTTTGCAGGGGACTTGCAGAGGATGTAGACGGAATCGAGATACTGGAACTCGGCGGTGGTGCAAAGCTGGGAAAGGCTAAGATCAGGCTGAAGAAGTATTCAAAGGTAGTGATAGGCGTTGACGACACGGACAACAAGGAAAAGGGAGCTACATGGGCCCTGGTAAACGAAATCGCATTCAAGCTGGAAAAGGCAGGATACGGGCACTACTTGCTGCACACGATAACGCAGCTCTACACGAAAAACCCTGCAAAGACGACGAACTGCGTTTCGATCTCGGTAACCTTTGCGACAGAAAGGCCTGAGGAGCTCGTGAATGCGTTCAGGAAGGAGCTCGAAAATACGACGCTCAGCGATAACACGGCCATGGTGGTTTACAGAAAAATCCTGATACCCGAGAAGCTGAGGAAGTACGGCGAAAAGGTGAAATCGCAGCTTGTGGAGCTTGAAGAGGCTAAGAGAATAGCTGAGGAACTGGGAATCGAGACCCTCGTAATAACTGGAGAAAGGGGGCTCATTGGTGCTGTTGCAGCGCTTGCCTTCTCAAATTCACCTGAGGAAGCGGTAAAGATATATGCTTGATTACAGAACGAAGCTCGAACTCCTGGTTCTTGGAGTCAGGGCTTCAATGACTCCGTTGCGAAGGGGCGGAGGAGGGCCAGTTGGAGGAATAGGTTTTGCGGTAAAGGACTCGATTGTTTCCGCACCGACAGTTCAGGAATTCGCAAAGGAATCTCCATATGCAATAGTCGAGGGAGAGGGCGGATTCTGGCTTTACAGGGGAGAGGAGAAGATCGGAAGAGTGAAGCTTCCAGTTGCAAGGTATTACGATTACAGGATAAAGGGCATCTCTGCAGGGAGATTTGCTGCCCTTGACGGTGTAAACGCCCTCGTAACCGCTGTTACGAGGAGATGCATCCATGTGGAATCTGGAAAGAAGTGCGTTTTCTGCGTGATCGAGGAGAACGTTCCCGAGACCTTGATCCTGGATAAGGCTCCAGAGGACATTGCTGAGGCTGTGAAGGTTGCCTACGAGGAGGACAGGTCGAGGCACCTAACCCTCACAACCGGGACTCCGAATCTGGTCGACAAGGGCGCATTGAGATACGCGGAGGTTGCAGAGAAAATAAGAGCCGAGATAGACATCCCGATACACGCACAGATAGAGCCGGTTGGCAGGGAGTACCTTGAACTCCTCTACTCCTCGGGAATTGACACGCTCGGCATTCACGTCGAGACTTTCGACGAGAGGATCAGGAAAGCGGTCGTCCCGGGTAAGCCCGAAATTGACGCCTATCTGGAATCCTGGGAGAACGCTGTCGACATCTTTGGGGAATGGAACGTCTCCTCCTGGATAATCGTCGGTCTTGGGGAGAGCATTGAGAGCGTGGTCAGCGGATTCAAGGCTATGGCAGAGAGGGGCATTTACCCCTACATCGCTCCATACCGCCCACCTCCGAATTCTGCAGAGAAAACGGATTTGAATCACGTGCTAAGGGTTTATGAGGCCCTCAAAGAGCTTAAGGGGGAATATGACATAAAGCTGAAGTTCAGGGCTGGTTGCCCGCGATGCACGGGCTGTTCCGCGATCTTAGAACTTCTCAGCTGAGCATATTTCCTTTACAGTCTCGACCACCTTTATGGCATCTAGCTTTTTTAAATTCACCGCGTTCTCTCTCATCATCTTCAGAAGCTTCTCAGCATCGCCTAAGCTCAACAGGTGACTTTTAACAGCCTCTTCCAGCAGATTTTCGTAGCTTCGCTTCGAGTAGTGCATTCTCTTCGCGAGCCGAATCAGCTCGTTGCCGAGTTCTGTCTCAATTACCCCTTTTTTGACCAGCGCCGAAATTGTCGCCCTGATGTTCACCAGCGGTTCTGAAATTGCTTCAAGTGTCTCCGGATTGATTAAGACCGCAACCTCATCATCGGAGTCAAGTTCCCCGCTTCTGAACATTCTGAATATCTCCCCAACACCGATCATTCCGAGATCGCAAAGCTCAGCTGCTCTGAGCGCGCCAATGCTGCTTCCTCCAACCACTATAGCCCCCTCTCTCATCACTTCAAGGATCTCTCTGGGCGATATGGCCACATCCTGGTGGAAAACTCCGTCGATGATTCCTAGAACTCTTATTCCTTCTTTCAAGGCTTTTATCGCATCTCCACGCCTTATTGGTGCCCTGTATTCTGCTTCATCGAAGATCTCCTTAGCCTCCTCATGGCTCAAGCTCGGGCCTGTAAATATCACCGCCTTCATCTCTTCATGAAACTTAGGGCTCTTTCCCCAATCCTGCTTGGATCCATCCCGAAAACCTCGAGTCCCGGAACTATGACCCTCACCGTAGGAACTTCGAGTTCCTTTCTAGTCAGGTCAACGACTATTACCCTCTCAAATCCCCTTTTCCTGAGCGATCTCAAAGTAAACTCTATGTCCTCCTTTATGTCCTCATTCGAGAATCCAGGAAGCTCTTTCAATTCAATTTCTTCATCATTTTCGAACCAGTGTCTGTTGATCCTCTTCATTCTCTCGTATCCTGCTCTTCGCATTATTTCGGCCTTTATGGTGTCCTCCCTTGCTCCCTGAATCTGCACGAGTCTGCTTTGGGCGACCTCAAGAATTGCCCTTATGCATGCAACCTCTGGCTCCGGATGGGCTCCGAAGCCGATTGTGAGCAGAGCTGGATCTTTAAGCACGACATCATCGGAAACAGCTGCTACCACTGGCACTTTAAGATCGCTGGTTATGTCTCTGAGCAGTATCTCAACTCCAGCCCTTCTGAACTTCTCCATAAGCTCCATGATAACCGGGCTATCGGTTCTGATCACCCTTCCACCCCTCTTCGAGAGCTCCGCCAGGCTCCAGGCGTCCCTTTCTATGACTTCCATCAGACCATGCAGAATTGCCTCCTCAATCGTGTTCCCTGACGCAAGACCGTTTGTATTTGTTCTGAAGATGTGCAGGTCGCTCAGTGGAGTGTAGGGATGATAAACTGCACTTACGGGAACGAGAATTTCCTCCCCGTTTAGAATGTCAAAACCCCAGACCCATCTTAGAACTACGTCATCGTTGTAGGGCAAGTCTCTCGGGAGAATGAGGCTTTCAGGATCTAAAGCGTTGAATTCCTTCGAGATCTGGTTGTAGTTTCCCTTAACCGTTTTTTCATTTCTGAACTCGGCCGAATATCTCTCAAAGGCTTCCATTATGGCTGAAATCTTTGCCAGCGTCTCAGTTAATCCTTTACCTGAATATACTGAAATCGCCCCCTCCGCTGCCGTCGGTCTTACGGCCGAGAAGATAGGAATTCCGATTCTATCGAGTCCTGTAATGTTTGCCAGCCTCGTTATCCCCGCTACAGCTGTTTTGGGCTCGATCCAGCGGAGTGTTTCCTCGGGCTCTCTTGCCCTGTGGGTTCCGTCTCTGTAAACCTTCCTGACACTGTTTATCGTAACCCTTCCCATCCTTCACCTTTCAGTCATAGAGTTAAAAAATTGATCTTAAAGTTGATCCGATCAACCTGAATGCGAATCGATGTTTGCCGCCCATAACTTTCGCTGAGGGGGCTCAGAGAGGGGAAGATTGGGATCGGAAATTCTAAACGTTTAATCGAAGCAATTTTTGGAAATAAAAAAATATTTAAACATGATACGTCTTCACCGTTGATATGTATCGCATAGTTAAAAAAGTCGACTTAGCTCCAACGATTAAGAAGTTCGAGATCGAGGCACCTTTGATCGCAAAAAAGGCAAAACCAGGGCAGTTTGTTATGATCAGAATAGATGAAAAGGGAGAGAGAGTACCGCTGACTCTCGTCG
>CAZZIT010000048.1:0-9097 GCA_964654365.1 uncultured archaeon | reverse complement strand
GAATCTGCACTCTTCCAACCCGTAGAGGCTCTCCAGAGCTGAGAGCATTTCGGAGTGAAGTGAAGGATCTGGAAGGTAGAGGTAGAAGCTGTTTTCCCACTCCAGACTATACCTTTTAACCTTTTCACCGTTTTTTAGCCACAGGTATACTCTATTCCTCCGGGAGTAGCAGTCCAGAATCCACATCGATCGCCTTCAGTATCTCGAGCAATACAGAGAAAACCGCTGCCTCGAGAGGGTCGTCAAAGGCGTAGAAAACTTCACCGCTGTGCTTTTTTGCCATCTCTGCAAGTTTCTCTGCGTAGATTCTGTCCTCTTTTTTCAGAACCTTAGCCGTCTTTTCCCACCTTTCGGCGATCTTCTTAACCTCCATCCGCACACTTGGAATCGTTCTACCCATAGAATCATCCCGGAAAGGCCTCCAAGGTTAGCTGGGCACTTTTCGGACAGAAAAGCTGTCTAAATCCATTGCAGCTCACGTCGGCAATGTAGTAGCCATTCACATCCCTCTCGACGTAAACATACCTGTCAGCCATCTTCGTGATGAGATCGAAAACCCTGTCTCTGCAGCAGGAAAAGTAAAAAATGATCCTCTCCGTGCCAATCTGTCTCAGAAGCATTATTAAGTCTTCGAGTGTCGGGAAATCGCACTCCTCGAAGATCAAAGCATCGTGCTCTACGAAAATGGCCTCCTCGTAGCTCTCGAGTAGAATTTCGATGAGCTGGTGCGCGGTGAAAGCCCTTCTAACGTTCAGATTCCCCCTCACCTTTCCAATGACCCTCGATCTATTTCCTGCTACGTAAAGAGCCGAAATAGCCCTATGGCCCTCTATCGCCCCTCTGCATATCTCTTCGGGAGCGCAGATGGCATTAAACCCTCCCTCAATTTCAACCGAGAGCACCTCTATCATGGAATATAGTACATGGATGCAAATAAGAAGTTCGACCCCTGATTGCAAGTGGAGTTGACACCAAGATTTATTCGCCGCGGAAGAATTTACTTAATGAGCGTATTCCGCAACAGGGACGTCTTCGATCCCGACTACGTCCCGGATCAGCTTCTTTTCAGAGAGTCGCAGCTAAGGCAGCTCGCTTATTGCATAGAGCCTGCAAAGAATGGATTTTCTCCGCTGAACGCGCTCTGTCTTGGCCCACCATCGACAGGGAAGACTTCAAGCATAAGATTTGTTCTAGAAAAGGCCGTAGAAGACATAAATTTCCTGTATTCATACATCAGATGCCCTAGGTTTAGGGATACCTACAAGGTCTTCTCCAAGATCTTCTACGACGTCTTCAAACAGCAGCCACCATCAACTGGAGTAAGCAGAGCGGTGTTAATGGAAAAAATCTGGGGAAAGCTTGAAAAACCGCTTTTGGTCGTTCTGGACGACTTAAACTTCCTAAGCAAAAGCTGTGTCAACGATGTGCTCTACGAGATCCTGAAGGCCCCAGACGAATTCGGTGTAAAAGTTGGCGTCGTAGCCGTAGTGACGGACCTCAAGTTTCCGCTTTCACTCGATCCGTTTGTCGGCAGCGCTTTTCATTACACCGAGATCTACTACCCGAGCTATGGCGAGTCGGAGATAAGGGAAATTCTGAGAAGAAGGGTTGAGACAGGATTTCAGGAGGATTCTATTGATTTGGAAGCATTTGAGAGGGCTGTGGAGCTCACAAGAAATGCTGGAGACGTTAGATACGGCATATTCCTTCTCAAGTCTGCGGCAATAATCGCAGAGAGCGAAAAAAGAGGCAAGATAACACTTGGAGATATTGAAAGAGCTCACGAGGGAGAAGCCGTGCCGTTCATAGCCAAAATTGTCTCGGCGCTTAACAGCGATGAAAGGGCAGTGCTCAGAATTGCATACTCGCAGGATGAGATATCCACTGGAGAGCTTTACGAGCTTGTTTGCAGGGAGGTGAAGATGAGCTACAGGAAGTTCTACGATATTCTGGAGAAGCTTGAAAGGCTGAAGCTCATCGAAGTGGCTTTTGGGGAGAAGGGCAGAGGAAGGACGAGGTATGTTTACAGAAAATTCGAGAGCAGGGCAATGGAAAAGGCTTTGGAGTTTTGAAACACCATAGGTATTCTGAGCGGCTTTTTATTAAATCTTACAAATAAAAAACGTATATATGCCATGGGGTTAAGATACAGCATGAACAAGATCCTCGTCGGACTGGTTGTTTTGGCCGTGCTTGTATCGGGAATCTCTATTCTGAAGCAGATCTATGATATCGAAACAACTAAAAACGATGGGAGCAATTTGGGCATGGCAAATCCAGCAGCAGTGTACTGCGTGCAGATGGGATATGAGTATAGGATAGAGAACACACCGAAGGGACAGATGGGAGTTTGTGTTTTTCCGGACAGGACGGAGTGCGAAGAGTGGGCCTTTTTCAGGGGAGAATGCGGGCAGAAGTGGGCAAAGGTGGATTACGAAGTCGGAAACTGCACAGACCTTAAGAGAGGATATGAAAACTACTACGTTTACGATTCTGTGGCCAAAGTTATCAGAGCCTACGTTACGGTAAACTGTGGAAGTGATGAGGTTCTTGTCGAAAGGGGCGAAGTTTACAGGATAATCGAAAAGGACTACGATGGACTGCTTCTCAAATGCCTCTGCCAGAAGGAAGTGAAGATCTTCAATGCAACCGATATCTCTGTTGAATTTGTAGGGCTTTCAGGCGAGGCACAGAAGCTTGAAAAGCGCGAACTCGAGTTCTGCGGCTGGTCGACTTATGCGAGCTGCAAGACTGACAGTGACTGCAGAGTTGGCGGTTGCTCGGGTCAGGTTTGCATGGGAGCTGGCGAGGACATCGTGACGACCTGCGAGTGGAAGGAATGCTACAACCCATCGGGAATGAGGTGCGGCTGCGTGAACAACGCATGCCAGTGGGTAAAGATTTAATACCAAAAATTTTTACAGAAGAGGATGATAGTCTCAGCGGATTGCGATGAGGCAAAGAGGGCGATAGTCGGAAAAATAGTCGAAAATGGTGTTCTTTGCAGATCGAGGTTCGGGAATTACTTTGGCATCGATCCAAGCTTTTTGGTAATTGAACAGCCCTCAGAGGCTGAAGTTGCAAGGGACTACTTTGGCGAGAAGTATCTCTCGAGGTTCATGGATGGTTTTAACGCCGCCGTGGCAAAGCTTAGGGAGATGAGGTATACAAGACGGGTTTCGATTCCGATATGGAGACCAGAAGATGCTCTCTCGCAAAATCCACCAGCGATAACCGAGATCTCATTCCTGTTCGACGATAAACTGCACCTCACGGCCTACATTCGCTCTCTCGACTGCCTAAACTACTTCGAACCGAACCTCAGGTTTCTTTCTTTTGCTCTTAAAAGTGTCGCTGAAAAAGCGGAGCTTCCAGAAGGGAGCATTGCGATGCTTGTAGCCGTTCCCCATGTTTACGAGAGGGACATGAAAAGAGCCAAGTCGATTTCAGAACCAAAGGAGGAGTTTTACGGACACACGCAGCTCGGAACCCATCTGGTCGAGGACTACATTTCATCCGCATGGCATTCGGCTCTCGAAGTCATTTACAACCATGGAAAGAGCAAAGAAACTGAGTGGGACATTTTTGAAGGACAGAAGACGAGTAAATTCGTACACAGACTTTTTATAGAGATTTTGAAGCCAGAAGAGAACAAAATTCACGACAAAGCACCCTTTACAGAACGCTATGGCATCGACTACGCCCACGACTACATAATATGTGCCGAAAAACTTCTGGAGAGGGTTGGAGAGAGCATCTTAAAAGAGGGAGAGGAGTACACGTATGCCGAGAGGGCAAGATTCTGCGCTAAGGATTCTGTAAAAGTTGATCAGCTCTTCGAGGCTGTGGAAAAGCTCAAAGAAGACAGGTGCAGGAGAGATTGCTATATTGGAATTTCACGCCCATGGGATCTGGTTAGCAGAGATCCGCCGTGCCTTAGGGGATATCAGTTCGTGAACTGCAGAGGGAAGCTCAAGGGGATCTTTTACATGCGATCCAACGACGCCTACGGAGCTATGCACACTAACATGTTCGGATTCTCTCTACTGACGAAATACGTCGCAGAACTCACGGGTTTCCGGGATTACCTGTACGCACACTTTGCCGTCGACGCTCACATTTACACAGGCTTCCTCGACCTGGTCAGGGAGATACTGTATCCGGAGATGAAGAAGAGGAAGTCAGGCTAAGCTCCCTTTTTTGAGGTAACTTTTTTGAAGAAGTTAAGCAGGATATTGCTTCTCACATCGGTCATCTCGCTAACATCATTTTCGAAAATTCCGTGGACTATGAAGTAGTTCTCCTTCTGAAAAACACCCACTTCGATGACTCTGTGCCCCCTCCTCTTCGATGGCTTCGCGCATTAACTCGATGCACCTCGGATCGAAATTCTCAGCTTCGATGTAGGCAACAACCTCGTCTGTGATCGTTTCACCGTATATCACGAGGGGGTTGTTGAACAGAAAGAAATTCGGAAGCTTCAGAATTCTACCCGTGTGAACACTCGGAAGTCTTTCTCCATCTCCAACTTCCTTCAGCGTCGTCCTGAACCATCCAATTTCGACTACATCTCCTTTTATCACCGGATTGGTCATTACCTTTCTTCTCGTGTTTGGCCTTATGTGCCTGACCCTTCTGAAGATCAATCCAGCGATGGCGCTCGCTACATAGTCCTTGAGGACAAACGAAACCCCGAGGGCGCTTACGAGCGTCACGAGCACCTGGAAGCTGTATATCTGGTGCAGTCACAAGCGTTACAATTGACGGCGCGTGATAATAACTTTTTTGCTCAAAAGAAAAGAGCCGCCGGCGGGGTTTGAACCCGCGACCTGGTGATTACGAGTCACCCGCTCTTCCAGCTGAGCCACGGCGGCATCCGTAGTGCTGTCACGCTCTCATTTTTTAAGCCTTCCGCTGGCCATGATTTTCGATTTCGGAAGATTTTATATACTCTGTGCAGCACTCAACTCATGGCAAGATTCCCGGAGGCTGAAGCCAGGCTGTTCAACGTGAAGATCTGCATGCGCTGCAATGCGAGGAATCCGATAAAGGCCGAAACCTGCAGAAAGTGCGGGTATCGTGGCCTCAGGCCCAAATCCAAGGAGAGGAAGGGCAAGTGATCACTCGCAGGGGAAGTACCTGACCTCAACCCCTGCCTCCTGAAGCAATTTAAGCCCATTTTTGTCCGCGTACTCCTTGCCGTAGACTACACATTTTATTCCAGCGTTTATTATAATCTTGGCGCATGTTATGCATGGACAGTGCGTAGAGTAAAGCGTAGCGCCTTCTACGCTTATTCCGAACTTTGCGGCCTGAAGAATCGCATTCTGCTCCGCATGCACTCCCCTGCAGAGTTCCTGCCTCTCACCGCTCGGCACCTGCAGCAAGTCTCTCATGCATCCAACTTCTTCGCAGTGGGGAAGGTTGGAAGGTGCACCGTTGTAACCCGTAGCTAAAATCCGCTTGTCCTTCACGATCACAGCCCCTACTTTCTGCCTGAGGCATGTGGAACGCTTCGAAACAACCCTCGCTATTTCCATGAAGTACTCGTCCAAGTTTGGCCTCATTTCAAACACCTAAGAATTTTTTGGCATTATCGAAGCAAACCTTTTTCGCCTCAATTCCAAGAATCCTCGCAGTTTGCGCCACTGTGTTCAGAATCCCATGCCCGAAGCCCGCATCGCTGTTAACGATGCATCTTTCTTCTCCTATCTCCCTCACAATTTTGGCAGCCTCTTCAGCGCTGAGCTTTCCCTCCTGAACGGTTAAGCCGATCCAGAAACCGCTTTTAGCGACGAGATCGAGGTTCTCGAAGTTTACGTGATCGATTACTGCGAGCTCATGCGGGAAATCGAGTTCCTTCAGAATTTCGAGAGTTTTCTCTGTTATCTCCCTCTTGTTTCTGCTTGGTGTGTGGATTATGCATGGGATGTCCTTCGAGATCGCGATCTCTAAATGTCTCCTGAAAACGTCCCTTTCTTTCTCGTTAGCCGTTTCAAGCCCTATTTCGCCAAATGCCACCCAATCATTTGCCTCAAGATGTTCAATCACGGTTAAGTAGACGGGAGGTATGCATTTGGGATGAATTCCCACGGCAGGGAACATCTTTATTCCCACAAGCGAGCAGCGAAAGCTTTCGAACTCCTCAAGCCTCCTGAACTCGTCAATCAGTGTTTGAGGGAAAAGAGGTCTGATAGGGTAAAAGCTCAGGTTGCATATTTCGGTAACTCCGCTTTCGCGCAGTTTTCTCAGCTCCGAAAGCCCTATGCCTACGGTATGGACGTGAGGATCGAAGAGCATGGACAAAATTGACCTGAGAAGATAAATCGATCGGTTCCCGTTAAAAAAGCTTTAAATCATGAGGATGACTTCTTCTATGGGAGCCGACATCGGCGATCTGCTCGAGAAGGAGGAAGTTGAGCTAAACTACTTTTCAGGCAGGAAGATCGCAATCGATGCGTTCAACACTCTTTACCAGTTCATTTCGACGATCAGACAGCCCGACGGGACTCCATTGAAGGATTCTCAGGGAAGGATCACATCTCATCTTTCAGGAATCCTATACAGAGTGACAAACATGGTGGAACTCGGAATCAGGCCGGTATTTGTTTTCGATGGGGAGCCACCGAACTTCAAAAAGGCTGAAATTGAGGAGAGAAAGAAGAGGAGAGCTGAAGCTGAGGAGAAGTGGATCGAAGCCGTGCAGAGCGGTGATGAGTATGCGAAAAGGTATGCCCAGGCTTCCGCAAGGGTTGATGAATACATACTGGAGAGCTCTAAAAGGCTACTCGGCTACATGGGTATACCCATCGTGCAGGCTCCAAGCGAGGGAGAGGCTCAGGCTGCCCATATGGTCAAAAAAGGTGATGCAGACTTTGTGGGCAGCCAGGATTACGACTCGCTGCTCTTCGGCACTCCGAGACTTGCGAGAAACCTCGCGATAACTGGAAAGAGAAAGCTTCCCGGGAAGAACATTTACGTTGACGTGAACCCTGAGATCATTTCACTCGAGCCAAATCTGAAGAGGCTTGGAGTAACGAGGGAACAGCTCGTGGACATAGCGATCCTCAGCGGAACTGACTACAACGAGGGTGTCAAGGGAGTCGGGGCTAAAAAGGCTTACAGCTACATAAAATCATACGGCGACATTTTCAGGGCAGTAAAGGCTCTGAAGGTTGAGATCGAGAACTTGGAAGCTATAAGGAACTTTTTCCTTGATCCTCCTGTGAGCGAAGATTACAGAATGGAATTTTCGGAGCCAGATAGGGAGAAGATAATTGAAATGCTCTGCGAAGAACACGATTTCAGCAGGGATAGAGTTGAGAAGGCTCTCGAGAGACTCAGGTATAAGCCAGCCCAGTTTACCTTGGAGAGGTGGTTCTGATGCACGAAAAGGAAATCCATTACAGGGTCGCGATAATCACTGTTTCAAGCTCGAGATTCGAAAAACACGGATCCCTGAGGGGAATCGATAAAATTCCCGAAGACGATGAGTCTGGAAGGGAGATCCTAAACGCATTCGGCGACAGAGCAGTCTACTACAGCC
The DNA here is from genome assembly GCA_964654365.1 of uncultured archaeon. Classification (GTDB taxonomy): domain Archaea; phylum Halobacteriota; class Archaeoglobi; order Archaeoglobales; family Archaeoglobaceae; genus WYZ-LMO2. The sequence continues at coordinate 1,551 of CAZZIT010000048.1, read as the reverse complement.
TCGTGCCTGACAGCATTCTGGAGATAAGGTCTGCCGTTTGCGACGCGCTGAAGGTTGCAGATGTTTGCATTTTGACAGGAGGAACAGGGTTGAATCCGAAGGATTTGACAATTGAAGCCCTTGAAGGGCTTTTTGAGAAGAAAATCGAAGGATTTGGAGAAATTTTCAGAATGCTGAGCTTCAAGGAAATCGGATTCTCCGCGATCCTTTCGAGGGCTGCCGCTGGGATTATTGACGGAAAAGCTGTTTTCTGCCTCCCTGGATCAAAGAGAGCAGTCTCTCTCGGATTGGAAATAGTAAAGGCTTCAGTCAAGCACATCCTGAGCCATGCAAAGGGGCTGGCCTGATAGCGTCCCGGGACTTATCCAGAAATTTTTGATATTATTGCCAGAGCTTAAAAAATCAGGCTAAGGGTAAAGTCACCTCGAAAACGGCTCCGTTTGGAACGTTATCGTAAACCTTGACCTTGCCTCCGAGAAATTCAGTTAAGGTTTTCACGATGAAAAGCCCCATTCCCGTTCCGCCACCAGTTGAAAATCCGGGCTCAAAGATCTTCTCCTTCAGTTCATCAGGTACTCCTCTCCCTTTGTCTGAAACTCTCAGTATCCCCCATTTTTCGCTTTTTCGAACTTCTACTTTCACCTCTCTCCCGCCATACTTCACGGCATTTTCAACCAAGTTCTGAGCTATAATGCTGATGGACTCATTCGCCATTACAACGACCTCCTCGCCATTGAAAGACACTCCAAAGCTTTCGGCGATTTTTCTCGCAAGTTCGTCCAATCTCACGGGTTTTAAATCTTCAATACCCGATTCGAGATCTCTCAAAATTTTGATCAGGTTTGCGATATACTCTGCCTTTGACAGCGCCACTTTCGCCAAATCATTCTCCTGAAACTCCTCGAGTGCGAAGACTACTGGTGTTAGAGCATTTGCTACGTCGTGCCTCAGAATTCTGTTCAGAAGCTTCAGATAATCCTGTCTTGCTTTTAACTTTTCTGCGAGCTCGTATACGTCTGTTGAGTCAATAACAGTTGCGCATACGGCAGGCTGGCCTTGATAGATTATCCTGCTGCTTCTAACAGTAACCCACTTCACTCTCCCACTTTTTGTTAAGATCCTGAAACTGTAAATCTCGGGCAGTCTTAGTCCTGCAATTCTTTCTTTCAGCCTCCTTCCAACCATTGCCCTGTCTTCGGGGTGCACGAGATCCTGAATTGGGTGCAAGGAAAGCAACTCCTCCCTTTTGTAGCCCGTTATTTCTTCAGTTACTCTATTCACGTATAGGAATCTGCTCTTCTATTCACGTATAGGAATCTGCTCTCGTTTGCTATGTAAACGGCTGCGAGGGAGTCCTCTATCAGGTTTTTGAAGAATTCCTCACTTTCTCTGAGCCTTTCCTCTAATCTCTTCTGCCTTGTTACGTCTATCCAGTATCCTAAGAAGTATCTCCTTCCGTATAATTCGATTAATTTGTTAAATCCCCATGCCCAGCGTATCTTCGCCTCCTTTGTCCTGTATCTGACTTCGTAAAACACGTTTTTACCTAAG
>CAZZIT010000047.1:0-4622 GCA_964654365.1 uncultured archaeon | reverse complement strand
GGGCAGGAAAAAGCCGATATCATCTTAGTCACCCACGACCACTTCGATCACCTTGACCTGAAATCCATAGGGAATCTGGCAAAAGGCGACACCGTGGTCGTGCATCCGAAAGCTTGCTCCGTAAAGGGATTTGAAAGCCTTGAAATGGTCGAAAACGATACTGCTAACGTAAAGGGGGTCGAGATAACTGCCGTGCCCGCGTACAACATCGACAAGCCATTTCATAAGAGAGGATGCCTGGGATACATCGTTAACATCGACGGCGTCAAAGTATATCACGCGGGGGATACGGACAGAATTTCTGAAATGAAGAAGATCGCTGTCGACGTCGCTTTGCTTCCCGCTGGAGGCACTTACACGATGGATTTGAGTGAAGCGATAAAGGCTGCCCAGGACATCAAAGCCGAAGTTTACGTTCCGATGCACTACGGAGCGATACCCAACACCAAGGCAGATCCGAAAGTTTTCCAGGAAAAGGTTCCCAAAGCCGTGATCCTTGAGCCGTTACTGCGATAGCTCCCTCTGAAGCTCTGCAACTACGACGTTGAATCCCAGAACGCACGTATCCGGAGCTTCTCCTATGATCTTGCTTACGACCACCATCTCACCGTTCTTCAGTTCCACAGGATGGCAGAGATTGAACATGCTGCACTCATAGCGATCGCAAACTCTCTCCTCGTACTTCATCTTCGCTCCTTCAGCCAGATTGGAGTCGATGAGGGCTATGATCGGCAACTCGACGACTTCCACCGCAATCACACCATCCTCGTGCAAAGCACACTCCTGAACGGTACCATCCCTGAGGGCAACAATCTTGTACTTCGCACCCTCCCTGAGCCTCAGGCATGCTTTTTTTATCCTGCAGTTCTCGCACTCAGGCTTTCCACCGAGGAAAATAAACTCGACACCAATTTTGGCCCAGTTTTTTCCGCATAAGGTAATGATCCTGTTAACTTCACCGTTCACCAGCATCACCAATTTTTTTTGGCCATCTCAAAATATTTTAAGCTTTGCTCTGGAAAAATCGACAAAGTATTTAAATTTGCACTCGATTCGGCTCCCATGGATCAGAAAAGGCTCGTGCTCATCGCATCAACGATCGCATCATTTCTAACGCCATTCATGGGATCTTCGGTGAATTTGGCTTTACCGAGCATCGAGAGGGAATTCGAGATCGACGCAATATTCTTAGCGTGGATCACAACCGCGTTCCTGCTCTCCACCGCGATTTTTCTCGTGCCCATGGGCAGGCTCGCGGACATCAGGGGAAGAAGAAGCTTTTTCGTTTCTGGACTTCTTTTGTTCGCACTGTCATCCATTCTGTGCTCTCTCGCATTTTCTGGAGCTTCTCTTGCCGTTTTCAGATTCCTGCAGGGTATAGGCGCTGCTATGATTGCAAGCACTGGAGTTGCGATGCTCACATCAGCCTTTCCACCGCAGGAAAGGGGAAAGGTTCTCGGGATCAACACCTCTGCAGTCTACGTGGGCCTTTCCCTGGGCCCGATCCTCGGGGGGTTCATAACGCAAAACTTTGGATGGAGGTTTCTCTTCCTCTTTCCTGTATTCTTAGCCTTCCCAGCAATTTTTGCAATTCTGAGAGTCAGGCAGGAATGGGCTGAAGCCGGTGGAGAGAAGTTCGACCTCCCTGGTTCACTCATGTACTCCACGTCTCTCTTCATGCTGATATACGGCTTTTCTCACCTTCCAGAAACCCAGGGATTTCTTCTCGTTTTCGCCGGTGCTTTAGCCCTGATCGCATTCGCCTTCCTTGAGTCGAGGATCGAAAGTCCAGTCCTTGACGTGAAAATGTTCCGAAAAAACGTTGTTTTCGGAATGTCAAACCTCGCAGCACTGCTGAACTACTCGGCAACATTTGCCGTCGCCTTTCTGATGAGCCTGTACCTTCAGTACGTTAAAAACCTGAGTCCTCAGGATGCGGGCCTGATCCTACTGGCCCAGCCCGCGATAATGGCACTTTCCTCTCCCATTTCGGGCTCTCTATCGGACAGAATTGAGCCGAGAATTGTCGCCTCAATCGGCATGGCGATAACTGCATTCGCCCTGTTTCTCTTCTCAATGCTCACCGAGGAAACACCGCTGGAATTTGTCGTGGGAAATCTCATCCTTCTTGGCCTCGGATTCGGTCTCTTCTCTTCTCCAAACACAAATGCGGTCATGAGCTCTGTGGACAGAAAATTCTACGGAATAGCCTCGGCAACCCTTGCAACGATGCGCGTGATCGGTCAGGCGTTCAGCATGGGTATGGTAACCCTGATCTTCGCTCTTATGATCGGGAAGTCGAGAATCCCCGAAGTGATGCCAGATTTCATCGTTGCCGTAAGGGTATCTTTCATGATCTCCGCAGTGCTCTGCATCATCGGCGTATTCGCCTCGCTTGCGAGAGGAAAGGTGAGAAAAAATTATTAATGCGAAAATCCCGCCAGTTCAGCCTTTCGCCACTCTTAGGTATCTTGCGATAAGGCTTGAACTCGCTGCCAGTATTACCGTTAAGGCGAGACTCATGTAAGTCAGCGGAAGTCCGAGAACTTTTTCGATGGCTCCAAATACTCCCGAATAGGCTAAGAACGCAAGCCAGAACAGAACTGCGAAAATCATTGCGTAAGATAATGCCTGCCTGAAATTTTTCGAAATTACTCCGATAAAGATCCCTGTCAGCAGAATCCCGAGCCAGTGGAAGAACGAGGCTAAGATCGATATTGCGAGCAAAGCAAACTTAGCTGAAGACAATTCTATCACCCCCAATACTGAAGCCGAAATCCTTATACATTCCAGAAGCCCAGATTTGCAGCTGGTCATCGTAGTGCATAGAGAAGAAGTTCCCTGAGTTTCCGCCGGGAATAACAGAGTAATCCTTTTCGAAGGTGACGATCATTCTCAGGCTGCTTCCTGCCTGGTAACCAGCTTCCATCCCCCTCCTGAAGTTGAAAACAGTATATGCATCCCCATCCATTGGAATTCTCGGATAATCGAAGTACTTTAGGACCTTGCTGAACGGATGTCGAATGTCGAGGAAGTTGTAGTCCCCGTATGTCCTGTAGCCTTTCTCCTTCATTTCCTCCAACGCCATCCTTAAAGCCCTTGCTGCGATGTCGCTTCTGTCCTCAACTTCTGCGGTTCTCCTGTCATCGAACCAGTTGCTTTCTTTTGGCAGATTCTGCAGAACATAAAGCCTTGGAAGATAGCCCTTATCAAGCCCTGCAGAGAAGAATTCATCGAAGGTCTCGTTGACGAATTTTTCAAGCCACAATGCAAAAATAAGCGCCTCCCTCGAATTCTTATCCATCCTGAAGTCCCATTTCTTGAAAATCTCCACGTACTCCTTTAATTCCTCATTCACCTTATCCTCGGCCTCGATTATGAATGGGACGAAGAATTCCGCAACCTTGGACTTCTTATCCCTCTGAATCATCATGAAATCCTCGGTGGAAAGCTTTTTTTGGTCACGAGTTCGTCAAGAAGCTCGTAAATGCGCATTCCCCTGTAAGGATCTGCGAAGTACATTGAATCGCCAAGATAATGCTTTTCGTAGCCAATCTCCTGATTTCCTGTTGCTATGTAGTCTGGATTCATGACGTGCGGGATTTCGTCAAAGGGTATGAATCCCTCCCAGGTGGAGATTCCGAAAGCCTTAAAGCCAGTCCATTCTCCCTCGCCAGCCGAGCCATTGAATATAACGTTTCCGGCCACCTCTTTTCCATTTACAATCCTGATCGGATACTTCCCGGCGGGATAGTACATCGTGTTGCCGTAGACGTCAGCATAAACCACGTTCTGGCCTGGAACGCAGAACAGCTTCAACCCCTCAATGAAATCTTCGATACTCCTCGCATAGTTGTACCTGTATATCGCAAGCGCTTCGCTCGTGTTCGTTAATCCAGTCCATGCGACCGCTACTTTTAATCCATCCCGCTCAATAAGTGGCCCATGAACCGTTTTTTCAACTGAAACCTCTCTTTCCTCGATCCCCCTAGCAGTTTTTACCCTTATCTTCTCAACTTTCCTTTCCACTTCAAGCCATTCGCCCTTGTAGAGATACCTATCGCCGTCCCAGACGTAGTAGTAAAAGTCGATTACATCAGCACCAACGTTTGTCAGCCCCCAGGCAACGAAATCGTTTTTACCTATCACTATTAGCCCGATTCCGGGAAAAGCAACCCCTCGAACGTTGAAGTCGTTGAGTCGGACGTGCATCTCGTACCACACAGGTGGAGCAGTGAGGAGCAAATGCGGATCATTTGCGAGCATCGGCTTTCCGCTTTCGGTGAATCTTCCAGAAACCACCCAGTTATTTGAGCCAAAGCCCTCTCTTGCCCCGAATTTTTCAAGCCACTCCATGGCGGACTTATTAAACCTGAGTATCGTGTAGCTGTGATTCAGGGAACTTGGAAAAAGTTCGAGAGCTTTTTCTCCAAGTTTCTTAGCTATCAATGCTCTTTTCAAATCCCAGAAGTTTCCACTGAGGCAAACTGGAAGAGCTCGAGAAATTAGTATGTTCCTTCCCCTCTCCACTTGAAATGAACTCAAAAAATAGTTTAGTTATATCTTCCGCAAATTTCTGCTAACAAAATTATTCACAACAAATTCCCTTGCCTCCAGGGGCG
>CAZZIT010000046.1:0-1539 GCA_964654365.1 uncultured archaeon | reverse complement strand
GTTGCGGTAAGGACTGGAGACACGGATGCCGCAGAGAGACAGAAGCAGATGAAGAAACCACCGCACATCCTGATAACTACCCCTGAAACTCTTGCAATCACTCTCTGCAGTCCCAAGTTCTCCAAAACCCTCAGAAATGTCAGATTCCTCATCGTCGATGAGATCCACGCAATGGCGGAAAACAAGCGCGGAGTACATCTTTCTCTTTCAATGGAAAGGTTGCAGAGGATTCAGATGGGAAAAATGGTCAGAATCGGCCTTTCAGCAACAATAGCCCCGCTAGAAGAGGTTGCAAGATTTCTCGTTGGATACGAGTATGGAGCCGAAAGGGACTGCGTTGTGGCGGATGTCAGCTATGAGAAAAAGACCGATATAAAGGTCGTATCACCGATCAGCGATTTCTTCAATCTCTCCGCTGAAGAGATCAACGAGAGGCTTTATGACACAATTGCGGAGCTCGTCAGGAATTCTAAGACGACGCTCATCTTCACCAATACCAGAAGCGCGACCGAGAGAGTGGTCTATCACCTGAAAAAGAGGCTCAAGGATGAGCCGATAAGGGCGCACCACAGCTCTCTATCGAAGGAGGTGAGGCTTGAAGTAGAGAACGAGCTTAAGGAGGGGAAGCTGAAGTGCGTTGTCTCATCCACAAGCCTTGAACTCGGAATAGACATAGGCTACATAGACCTCGTTATCCTCCTCGGCTCTCCGAAGAGCATCAGCAGGGCACTGCAGAGGATCGGAAGAAGCGGTCACAGGCTTCACGAGGTTTCGGTGGGCAGGATCATAGTCCTCGACCCAGACGACCTTGTCGAATGCACGGTTCTCGCCAAAGAGGCCCTAGAGCGGAATTTAGACAGGATAAAGATCCCCGAGAACTGCCTCGACGTCCTCTGCCAGCATGTCGTGGGGATGGCCATTGAAAAGAAGTGGACAGTCGAGGAGGCTATGGCCTTGATCAGAAATGCCTATCCATACAGAAATCTGAGCAGAGAAGATTTCGTCTCTGTTCTCCGATATCTCTCCGGGCATTTCTCTGAGCTCGAAAGAAGGAATGTTTACGCAAAGATCTGGTTCGATGAAGGGAAAAGCTTATTCGGCAGAAGGGGCAGGATGGCAAGGCCAATATACTACCTAAACATCGGCACGATTCCTGAAGAGGTTGCGGTTGGCGTGATAACAAAGGAGGGGAAAATGGTCGGGAAGGTCGAGGAGGAGTTTGCAGAGAGGCTTGTCGCTGGAGACATCTTTGTTCTCGCAGGAAAAACCTTCAGGTATCTGAAATCGAAGGGCATGAACATAATCGTCGAGGAGGTGGAAGGGGAGAAGCCCACTGTGCCCAGCTGGTTCAGCGAGCAGTTACCGTTAAGCTACGATCTTGCCCTGAGAATTCAGAAATTCAGGGGGGAGATGGAGAAAAGGCTTGATTCAGCCGTGGAATGGCTCATGGAGAACTACAATCTGAACGAAAACTCTGCAAATGCCATTTACAGGTTTTTCGTCGAGCAGAAGTTATTCAGCGAGATACCTACGGACAGA
>CAZZIT010000045.1:0-5477 GCA_964654365.1 uncultured archaeon | reverse complement strand
GTGCTCGAAGATCTTCTCCCCGTAGTGGCTTCCATACCTGCTTTTTGTTGCAGGAACGTTTCCGAAAAACCTCGCGTTTCTCATAACCTTCTGAGCTCCTCAAACCTTTTCCTTACAGCTTCATAAAGCCCCTCTTCAAGCTCCCCTCTGAACAGATCTATTCTCGCCGCAATAGAGAGCTTTGAAGCCAAGAATCTCGCCATCTTGCCCCTCCTGTTCTTCGGCAGACCCCTTATGAACGGATGGATGAAAATGATCCCGTGCTTCGGAACCTTTGCCTCCTTTCCCTTCCTGATTCTTGCAAGAGCCTTGTAAAGGCTTTTTTCAGCGCCCACTATCTGAATTTTACTCGCCGGAGCCTTTGCGAGGTTTTCAAGACTTCCGAATTTTTCCAAAAGCCTCGCCCCTATTTTGGCCCCAACCAAGTCCGTGAGATTTGGAGCTATTCTCTCCATAACTGCTTCTATCTCGTCCTCAACTCTCTTTCTGAGGCTTTCAAGATTCGATATGCTTTCGGCGAAATCCTCCTGAATCTCCGTATACCTCACATCCTCAAGATCGTCCTTTTTCTCCTTCAGAGCATTCATTGCTTCTTCGACCTCGTCGAGAGCCTTTACAAGCGCGATTACGTATTTATCGTCACTTTTTAGCTCCTTTTCAACCTTTTCCTCCGCAAACTCTATTGCAGTTTTCCTGAGTAACCTGTAGTAATCTTTTCCGAAAACCTTCAGGCCAAGCTCGTAGACGTTGAAGGGCAAAGGCCCATCGTTCCTCGCCAAGGCAAAAGAGCTCTTCAGATCTTCCGAAACAACAACAACTCCATCAAACTTTCCAAACCAGAGGTTATAGCTCAATCTCCGCACCCCTGTTTCTCGCCTTCGTAACGATGCTCTCGCAGTTTATCCCCTTCTCCACGAAATAACCCTCAAGCTCCTTGGCCAAAGCCCTCGCATTCGTGTCGGTCGGAGCAAAGATCGCGGGCCCGGTGGAGCTCATTCCCGCGAGAAAGTTATCGAGGCACTCCCTTATAAGAGTCCCATATCTTTCGACTTCTACTTTCTTGAAACCAAGATGCTGAACTCTCCTCAAGGCTGAGAGGAACGAATCCAGATCTTCTTCAGCAACTGCAGGCAGCATTTTCATCAGGATGAGATGGCAAAGTTCCCTGACGTCTTCCAACGGTACAGGACAACTTTTCTTGAACATGTCAACCTCTGCAATTCCATGTGCCCCGCTCAATCTGGGGATTGCAATTACGACGTCCCAATCGGGGAATTCAAGCCTTGAAATAACCTTCGGCGGTTTCGCCCTGCTCGCTGAAGATGGTAAAAAGTCCCTTTTCTCCTTCTTCGAGTGTCCCCCATCGACTATGAAGCCTCCGAATTCAAAGGCGGCAACACCAATGCCTGACGTCCCTCCTCTGCCAACAAGCTCAGCTATCTCTCTTAAGCTCATTTTAGGTGCATAAAAGGCCGAAAATGCCTTACCAACAGCTAATGCAATCTGCGTTCCGCTCCCCAGACCTACATGGCCGAGGTAGTCAGACTTGACAACGATTTCGATCCCCTTCCCAAAATGAAGCGATAGTTTCTGAGCCACTTCTCTGAATCTTTCCAAATTTTGCGCCTTACCGCTTACAGAGATTTCTTCGCTTTCAAATGCTTCTATTTCCACGTGGGGATCGTTTAAAGCGAAACCAACACCACCATCAACCCTTCCAATGGCTCCATTCATGTCGATGAGCGTGACGTGGATTCTTGAAGGGGTTCTGATCCGCATGGATAAATTTTTGGGAAAAAGATTAAAAGCTTAACGCAGACTCCGCCCGATGATTGAAGTGATAGAAGCTCTCTCTGAGACGCTATCTGGAAGAACTGTTGTTAGCAGGGAAGAACTGGAGAGAAAAGCTATTCGCATGGCTTTGAGGGTATTAGGCTTAAGAATGAGCAGCTTTACCGAGAAAGATCTGGAGGAAGTTGTGTCGAGCCTTATCGAGACTCCAATATCGGTAAGATCTGCCCACTTCTCAGAAAAGATCTCGATAAGCGGAGTCAACTTTTATCACCTGCACACAAAAAGGCCCGAAAGTAGAGAGCTTGAACTCGCCTACGCCGAGTACCTGAAGTCGAAGAAATTCCTTGAAAGACTGCACGATACCATGGTCTCAGCAGACAGTTTCTTCGAGGGATATACGCGGAAAGGGTATTTTCTCAGGTTTTATACATCCGTTAACAGATATGCCGTCTTCTTTTCTACGATAACGGATTTAATCGAAGATTCAGGCCTGCACCTCCAGCTTTCTTCCGGATTCGACGGAGAGTACGTGGTGATAGTCCAAACCGAGGATCGACCAGATGAGTTCGTAAAATTCTTCAAACTGCACTCAGAAGAATTCAAGAAGAGTAATGCCAAAGTTTGGGTTGCAAATCCAGAAAAGAAAACGATAGACCCATTCATAGGTTATCCAAAGGATTTCAGGCTTTTGAAAAGGTTCAAAAATCCAAAAATCGCTACCCAGATTCAGGCGCTCTGGCGGGAAAAGGTGGAAGAACTGGACTAACTTCTCAAAAGCTCCAGGGCTTCCTTCACCTCTGCGTTTTCGTGCACTATCATCGATATTGCCTTAGTCATCTTCGTGGGATCCTCGGCTTGGAATACGTTCCTACCTATGGCGACACCTCTCGCCCCGGCATCCATCGCCATTCTCACCACTTGCAGCAGTTCTTCGTCGCTGCTCATCTTGGGGCCACCAGCAATCACCACAGGCACGGGACAGCCTTCAACAACTTTTCTAAAGCTATCAACATCTCCCGTGAAGTTCGTCTTAACGATGTCGGCACCAAGTTCCGCCCCAACTCTCGCAGCCAAGCTGACTGCTTTGGGATCGAACTGATTAACCTTATCTCCTCTTGGATACATCATCGCGAGGAGCGGCATTCCCCATTCGGTGCAGATCCTCGATATTTCACCAAGGCATTTCAGCTGCTCTGCTTCGGTCTTGCTCCCGATGTTGACGTGAATGCTGACCGCATCTGCGCCAAGCTTTATGGCTTCCTCAACCGTGCAAACGAGCACTTTCTCATTCGGATCGGGCGAAAGGCTCGTTGAACCGCTGAGGTGAACGATGAGGCCAACGTCCCTTCCATAACCGCGGTGACCAAAGGCCACAATCCCCTTGTGAAGGATCACGGCATTCGCTCCGCCCTCGGCCACCGCATTGATCGTTTTCGACAGATTCACAAGTCCCTCTATCGGGCCCATTGAGACGCCATGATCCATCGGCACGATTACCGTGTTCTTCGTGTTCCTGTTTACGATGCGTTCGATTCTGATTTTCTTCCCAATCATGCTATTGAGTTTCAAAGTGGCAATATAAATCTTTCCATTCAAAACAATATTTTATCCCTCACTCTCCTCCCTACTGATCGCCAGCTGCGTGATTATTCCTATCACACCCAGCACGAACCACAGCAGGAAGAGTGAAAGGGAAAAGAACGTGGCTGAAAACACGTTCCTCGGATCCAAGAGAAATTCGTAACCCGTTATTCCAGAGACAAGTATTTCTACTGCAGCCGTAACCGCGGTTGCTCCGAGAAATGCTGTTATCAGGATTAACATTATCCTTTCCAGGAACAAAACCAGTATTCCGCAAAGAACGGCGAAAACGTAGCAGTAAAGCTGTTTTTCTGGCAGCAAGGAGCTAAGGAACATGTAACCAGCTACCACGCCCGTGAGAAATAGTCCTGCCCTGTAAAATAGGCCGAAAGCGATTGCCATTACGACTCCTGCTGCAAAGTAAGTTAGAAACGAGGGCTCGCTGAAAATGAAGAGCGAGAGATAATAGCCAAGAATGACTCCAACTGCAAACCCTATAGCTGCGCTGTAAAATCTGAAAAGCTTATAGCCAGTAAAACCGACGACCATGCCGCCGAAAACGAGAACGGTGACGAGAAAGACTGGATTATACAACAGCTCGTTTAGCCAGGTGAAGCTGTTCATAGTATATGTCAGTGCATCCTATTTATAAAATTTTCCAGTTAACGGCTCTTCGACTCTCCGTGAACCACTGCAGATGCCACGAGATGTGCAATTCTCAACGCCTCTGGAATTTTTCCCCTGAAGGCGTTAGCCTCGATCATCCTCCCTGCCTCCTCTATGCTTACGCCTGAAAGCTGCAGGTAAAGGTTTTTAAATCTGTAAATCTCTCCTGAGCGCTCAACAATCGCAATTCTCTGTTCGAAGTTATCCAGATTTTTTAAAGCAGTGCGAAATTCGTCCATTTTCGGTTCTCTTCCCATAACGACCACAACCGGAATGCCCGTTCTTGCGTTGATCTCGAAGATGTCAGCGACGTTGAAACCGCCAAAGGTTATTCCATTCAAAAATGCGCACCTCAGTTGACCGTAGAATTTTGACCTCCTCAGCATCGTTATTATCTTCTCCGTGGAATCCAGCCCATCTACCGCGATCTCCTCATACATGAATCCCTCAACACTTCTTCCACACATAACGCAGCCCACGATGCAGCAAAAATCCTTCGAAAAACTGTCGTCTATTCCCACGACCCTCCAGCTTTTCATAAAGTTTATTGCCACTGGTGCTTATTAAGCGTATGGAAGACATCGTGAAATTCCTGCACGAAGTGGGCAGCCTAAAGTTAACGCCGAGGTCTGGCTGGTTCAAGATCGGAATTGATAATCCCGAGAGCGTCGCAGAGCACAGCTTCAGAACTGCGATCATAGCATTTATTCTTGCAGAAAAAAGCGGAGAAAGTCTCGAAAATTGTCTACGAGCCGCATTTCTTGGACTAATCCACGATCTGCACGAGAGCAGAACCACAGACCTTCACAAGATAGCAAGAAGGTACGTGAAAGTCGATGAAGAGAAGCTTGAAAACGAGACGAAAAGATTTCAAGTCGAGCCTTCTGGAGTTGAGAAATACGTCGAAGATGCGGACAAGCTCGAGCTCGCTTTTCAGGCTGTGGAGTATTCTGTGAGTAATAAATTTGCGATTGAGTTTGCAAAGAATGTTGAATTGAAAACAGAAGTTGCAAAAGATATATATCGGGCTTTGATGTTGAGAAACGACCTTAGATGGTGGAGATGAAGTTCATCTGCGACAGAATGCTCGGAAAACTTGCCGTATGGCTTCGAATATCTGGCTACGACACCCTGTACGTTGGAGATTTCGCAGCTGAGGACGAGGACGAGTTTTTGCTGAGAAACTTCGGTGACAGGATTTTACTGACAAAAGACAAAAGACTGTTTGAAAAAGCCGTGAAAGCCAGAAGAGGGGCCTTTTTTATAACCTCAAACGATGTCGCAGAGCAGATGAGGGAACTCAAAGCGCTTGGAATAAAATTCCAGATCGTCATGGATCGCTGCAGCGTCTGCAACAGCTTGCTCAGAAGGCCCACCATTGAGGAGGCTTTGAATGTTTTGAGGGAACAGGGGCTTCCAGAAGACATGCTGGAAAG
>CAZZIT010000044.1:0-2551 GCA_964654365.1 uncultured archaeon | reverse complement strand
CTTCAAAATCATCCGAACTGATTATGAAAGGGCAGTCAGATTGATGTATCCAGAGCTTCAGGATTTCCATATCCATAGTCATTTTGGAAGATTAAAAATTTTACCATAGGACTGATTATCTTCGCGATAATAATATAATACCAATTAAATTTTAGCTGTAAATCAATCTATCAGATACTTTTCGATTGTCTCGATCAGTTTTTTCTTCGTGAACGGTTTTTCGATTATCTCTAAGGCTCCAGCCTCGAGCATCTCCTTGCCTTTTTGCGAGGCAAATGCCGTGATGCCGAGGATCTTTGCATTCGGATACCTGCTCTTTATCTCCTTCGTTGCCTCTATTCCATCCATTACCGGCATCATTATGTCCATCAGAACGAGGTCTGGCTTGAACATCCTGTAGCTGTTAACTGCTTCCCTCCCATTTGTTGCCTTGATCACCCGATACCTTCCGGATAGCATGGTCTCCAAGACTTCCAAGACTGCCGAGTCATCTTCGACCACTAGGATCCACTTGTGCATAAACAACAAGTTCGCGTTCGTGTTTTAACACTTACCATTTTTCGTGGTGTATCCTTTCCAGTTTGAACCTGTCGGGAGCCTCAAAGAATTCGTCTTCGCTTTTCGGATAACCCAGAGCGACGAGGCTGAAAATGACGATTTCGTCAGGAACTCCTAAAACCTTGGCAAGGGATTTCATTCTGCTTTCAACCGGATAAACTCCGAGCCAACAGGAGCCGATTCCCAAAGCCCTTGCAGCGAGCAGAATGTTCTGTGTAGCAGCGCTACAATCCTGAATCCACATCGGATTCGGATACTTGGAGAGCTTTGGGTCGCAGCAAACAGCTATTGCGGCTCCCGCACTCAGAAGCATTTTTCCATACGGATGTGCTTCGCTCAGCTCCCTGAGCTTTTCCCTGCTTTTAACAACTATAAAATGCCACGGCTGTTCGTTTCCAGCTGAAGGAGCCTGAAATGCGGCCTTTAAAATCTTTTTTATGTCCTCCTCGGATATTTCCCTTTCCCTGTAGCTCCTTATGCTTCTCCTCGTGTATATAACTTTCAGACACTCTTCCACGGCCTTTTTAATTCTCTTCAAATATTAAGCTTTTGGTATTAATTTTAATCAAATTAGTAATATTTACTGCTACAGAAAATGATAAAATTATTCAAAATAATATTAGGTTTAAATTAAAATCGAGAGCCTGCAGATAAGGCTTAGCGGGCTTTTTCTGTCTCTCTTCAATGAGAAATTATGTTAGATTTGGCACCGATAAAAACCGATAAATACAAATAAAGGATCGCAAAGAGAGGTGTAAAAGGTGAACACTTGAGGTGGTGGTAGATGGTCGAAAGAAAGAAAATCGAAATCCCTGCAGGGGCAAAGGTTAAGGTCAGTGCAGGAGCGGAGGAGAAATTCCCATTCGACATATCTCCGATGTACGAGGGCGAAAGAATACGAAAGGAGGACATGTTCGTCGAACTCGGAGGTCCAAAACAGGTGAAGTTCGAACTCGTCTTAGCTTTGCCAGCGGAACAGGTAGAGGACATGAAGGTAACGCTTGTTGGCCCAGATCTTGACGAGATGCAGGAGGGAAAGGAGTATCCGTACGCGATGATCTACTACATCGCCGGAAGCAAAGTCGAGACAGACCTTGAGCCAGTTATTGAGCGCAGAAACCATGATTTCCAGAACTACATCGAGGGTTACATGCATCTCAACCAGAGATACGACGTCTGGGTCAGAATTAGTAAGAACTCGGTTAAAAAGGGGCTTAAGAGCTTAATACAGATTGCAAAGGCCACAATGATGCTTTACAAGAATGAGCTGCCGTTCATAGAAAAAATCGAGGCCCTTTACATCACGGACAAAGCACTTGTTGAGAAGCTGTTGAAGGAAGTTGCGATGCCGATATACGAAGAGAGGGACAAAAGAGTCGAAATGCTTCACGATGAGGACGTTCAGGAGTTCTACTCATGCACTCTCTGCCAGAGCTTTGCTCCAACAAATGTCTGCGTTGTCTCACCAGACAGACCATCGCTCTGCGGAGCTATCAGCTGGTTTGATGGCAGAGCTGCTGCAAAGGTCGATCCCGAGGGTCCCAACAGGGCAATTCCAAAGGGAGAAGTGCTGGATCCAATAGGCGGTGAATACAGCGGAGTTAACGAATTTGCAAAACAGGAGAGTGGCGGAGAATATGAGAGAATAAAATTGCACAGCTTCTTCGAGTTCCCGCACACGAGCTGTGGATGCTTTGAAGTGATAGGCTTCTACATGCCCGAAGTTGATGGCATAGGATGGGTGCACAGGGGTTACGCAAGCCCGGCGCCAAATGGGCTCACGTTCTCGACGATGGCTGGACAGACAGGGGGCGGAAAGCAGGTTGCAGGATTCCTTGGGATTGGAATCAACTACTTCAGGAGCAAGAAGTTCATTCAGGCTGACGGTGGCTGGTACAGAGTCGTCTGGATGCCCAAGGAGCTAAAGGAGAGAGTTGCGAAGTACATACCCGACGATGTTAGGGACAAGATCGCGACAGAAGAGAATGCAAAG
>CAZZIT010000043.1:0-5446 GCA_964654365.1 uncultured archaeon | reverse complement strand
TCTACCTGTTGCCGTAAAGAAGCTCCTCGACAGCGGTTGCGACATCGTCATCTCCCTGGGCTGGGTTGGGAGGACGCAGAAAGATCTGGTGAGCTATCTCGCAATGAGCGTCGGACTCATTACTGTGCAGTTCCTTACGGGAAAGCATGTTATCGACGTAACGGTGCACGAGGATGAGGCCGAGGACGAGAAAAAGCTTTTAGAAGTGGCTGAGAACAGGATCAGGGAGCACGTGAGGAATGCGGTCGATTTACTCCTAAACCCGAAGAGACTGCAGAAGCTCGCCGGAACGGGACAGAGACAGGGTTATCCCGATGTGGGACCGATTTTGAAGTAACCCTTTTGGGGGCCTTTAAATAATTTTTTAGATGAGGGTCCTTGTCGTTACGGGAAAGCTTGCAGAAAAGCTCGTTAGGGAGAGAGCTGGCGATGCAGACGTCTACGTCTGTGATGTGGACATTGCAGCCTTTATAACTCCTTCAATGCTTGAAAATGTCCCAGTTGAAGAATACGATCTCGTTTTAGTCCCTGGGCTTACAGCAGAATGCAACTGGGCAGATTTTGAGAGAAGGAGGGGCGTAAAGACTCGCCTTGGGCCGTTGCATGCCTACGATCTAGGCGATGTCCTACAGCTATTGGATAAAGTCGAACTATCACACAAAATCCCTGCATGCAGGCTTATAGCGAAAAAAAAGGCTGAAGAGGCGATTAAAGCTGTGGAAGAGCTTGAAAAGACTGCAAAATTCAAAATAGGAAGTGTGGGAATTGGTGGGGATAGCAGGATTAAGGTTGTCGCAGAAATCCACAAACTCGATCTCATGACGCTGAGGGATAGGATCGACTACTATGTTGAAAATGGCGCTGATATCGTCGACCTTGGAATTCCACTCGAATTTGACAGAGAAATCGTAGAAAAAGCTGTGAAGATCGCTGTAGATCACTCAAGGGTCCCAGTCAGCGTCGACAGCTTTTCGCCATCCGCGATAGAGATCGCTGTCAGGCACGGCGTTGACATGGTGATGAGCCTTTCGAAATCGAATACGGAGATAATCGAGTTAATCGAAGACCAAGCCGTGGTGGTAGCCGAAAGAGACATTGACAGTCTTTTAAGGCTTTTAGAGCTCGCTAAAAGGAAGACAGAAAAGGTGATCGCCGATCCAATCCTCGATCCACCCTTGAGGGTAGCGGAGTCCATCGGGAGATACGTGGAGTTCAGAAAACGCGATGCAGAGACTCCACTCCTTTTTGGCGTCGGAAACGTCACGGAGCTCAGCGATGCCGATAGCATCGGAATCAATGCACTCCTCACCTTTATAGCAGAGGAAATCGGTTGCAATCTTGTATTCACAACGGAGGCGAGTCCGAAGACGGTGAAAAGTGTTAAGGAGCTTAGAATTGCGAGTTATCTGGCAAAAGCTGCAAAGATAAGGAGGTCTCCACCCAAAGATACAGGAATTTCCCTCTTGGTCTTAAAGGAAAAAGTCAGATATGAGGCTGCTGAAAAGCCTGAGGAGTTCGTTGAGGCGAAGGAAAGCAAGGAGTTCGTCAGAGATCCCCTCGGGGACTTCATAATCTTCATCGCTGATGGGAAGATCTTCTGCAAGCACGAGAAGGCAGTCATCGCTGGGAGGTCTGCAAAGGAGATATTGGACACGATAATGGCGCTTGAACTCGTATCGAGGCTTGATCATGCCGCCTATCTCGGCAGAGAGCTGATGAAGGCTGAGATCGCATTAAAGCTTGGAAAGAACTACATTCAGGATCGGGATCTGGATTTCGGCTTCTACTGATCCTAGCCCCGAGGTTCAGCAGAAGGCAGAGACAAAAATTTTTTAAAGTCATGGCCGAGGAAATGCATGGATCTGATTTGCCGTTTTGTTTTCAAGGATGGCAGGGAATACGGGGAGAGCATAGACGTTTACAACAACCATCTGATCGTTAAAGTCCGCGAAAGGTTCATCGCTGTTCCGATGAGCTGCGTGAGATTCGATGGAGAGAAGATAGAGCTATCCGAATTCGATGAGGAGAAGGCCACTGAGCTCGGCATCAGGTGGATGGAGAAGTCAATGGCGGTGAGTGAGGAAGAACTCAGGAATTTTGGTTTTGGAGATGGAGATTAAGCAGGTAATAGTTGTTAGGGACGATCTCGGGCTATCTAGGGGGAAACTTGCCGTTCAGGTCGCTCACGCGAGCATACTTGGCTTTTTGAAGAGCGATAAAGAGAAGAGGGAGAGGTGGCTGCGTGAAGGACAGAAGAAAATAGTGCTGAGGGTTAAAAACCTCGAAGAGCTCTTCTTTATTAAGGAAAAGGCCGAAAGGGAAAAAATACCGACCGCGATCGTTGAGGATGCAGGACTAACGGAGATACCGCCGGGAACGATCACAGCCGTGGTCTTGGGTCCCGACGAAGAAAAGAAGATAGACAAGGTTACCGGAAGCCTTCCGCTGCTCCGCTAAGGCTCGATGCCCCTGTCTGTAAGCTGAAACTCACAGCTCTCTCCCTCTTTCTTGTATCTGTGCTTTACGAGCGTTGCCCTTCTGAGATGTCCGGCTCTCTCCATTGAAATTATCGTCTTCGAGAGGTGGTCTATGCTCGTCCCGCCCAGAGGTCTGTCCAAACCTGTTCTCACGTCTGTGAACATCTGATTCGTGATAAGCACTGCAAGATCCAACTTCCTTGCAAGTCCGAGCAAGTATGTCAGCTGCGCAGTAAGCTCTCTTTTAACCTTTATCTGTCTGTTCTCATCTTCAAGCTCGCTCCTGTAAAGAGAAGTGAAGCAGTCAACTATAACGAGCTTTATTTTCTCGCTCTTTGTCAGCTTCTCTATCTCCTTCAGGGCGGAAGCCTGCTGTCTGAAGGTGAATACTTCCTGAACGTAGACGTTCGAAAAGAGGGAGACATCCTGAAAAACCTGCCTGACCCTTTCTCCAGAGAGCCCCTCTGTGTCAACATACGCCACCTTGTAGCTTTTAGCAGCATTTTTCGCAAACATCAGGCAGAGAGTCGTCTTACCCGTGCCACTCGGGCCATAAAGCTGCGTAATCGTCCCAGTCTCTATTCCACCGCCGAGTAGAGAGTCTATGCACTTACTTCCGCTCGGTATCAGCATGCGCTCCCTCCAGAAGTCTGTAAACTCTGTAGATCGGCATATCCAGCTCCCTCGCAATTCTCGAAACGTCTTCAAACTCCGGCTTCACCCTTCCCAGAGATTTTGAGTGCTTAAACCTGACCCTGAACTTCTTTCCTTCAATCTCAACCTCGCGATCTTCAAATTCTCTTTCCGCAATCGTCCTGTGGTAAACGGGAATCATCCTGACCCCGAGACTTCCAGTCTCCCTCATCAGCTGCAGGGCAGCTTCTTCAGCCCTTTCGAATCTGGTCAAAACCTCGATCTTAACCGCAAGCCTTGACTTCTTTGCCATGACAGGTATTGCAATGGCATCGAGGTTTTCAGCTCTGAGCTTCTCCATCGCATATCCGATTTCCTCACCGCTCAGATCGTCGACCACAGTTTCTAAGACAATTACAGAGTCGCTAAGCTCAGAAAAACCGAGAACAAGTCTCAGAACATTGGGAATCCCGGTTTCATAGCTTCCCGCTCCATAGGAGATCTTCTCGACTCTGAGCGGAAGTTTGAAGACGCCATCGCAGTACTGGGCAAGAATTGCTGCTGCTGTTGGCGTGAGGAGCTCCCCTTCTCCTCCGAAAACCACTTCGAGCTTTGAATTGGCGAGAATTTCCATAACCGCGGGAGCAGGGACGGGATATTTTCCTTGGGCTGTATCAACGAATCCGCTTCCGAGCCTCACGGGATTTGCGAAGAATCTGTATCCTTCGTCCATCAGCCTTCTTATTCCCTTAACGCTGCAAACAACGTCGAAGATTGCATCATCGCTTCCAACCTCGTGAAAGACTGCATTTCTGTAATCCCTTCCGTGAACTCTGCCTTCTGCAACTGCAATTCTTTTAAAAATCATCTTTGCATCCTCTTTGACGCCACTCTCAAGATTCGAGCGATCTAACAGATTCATGACTTCAGAAAAACTTCTTTCAGCCATCAGCTCTCGAACCACGACCCTTTTTGCAGAAATACCTCTCTTCTTCACTTCCTCAACTCTGAAGCTTAAGCTGAGCCTTAGTTCCTCAACAGTCCTTCTGAGGTCTTCCTCCGTCAGCGAAAGGCCGAGCAGCGATGAGATTATCATGTCCCCGCTTGCACCATTGAATGCATCGAAGATCGCAACCTTCATCAAATCACCACAAGCCTTTTTTATCTCTAAAATAAAAATCCTTTTAGGTGGTCATATGGAGATCATGCTCAAGGTTAACCAAGCATACCCGAGTGACTCGGGGAGAGGTATCGCAAGACTCGACCCTGATGCGATGATGAAGCTCCAGATCTCTCCGGGAGACGTTGTCGAGCTCGAAGGGAAGAGGAAAACTGTTGCAAAGGTCTGGAGGTCTCCCAAGAGGGATTGGGGAAAGAGCATAATCCGGATCGATCACTTCACAAGAGAAAATGCCGGCGTCGGTGTGGGTGACATTGTAAAGGTCAGGAAAGCCGACTACGAGCCGGCGAGACTCGTAATTCTTGCTCCAACCAAGAAAATCGAGATGAGGGTTTACGGAATAGATCCCGGGGAATATTTAAAGCACCAGTTCCTGAAAAGACCCTTAGTTGAGGGTGATTTTGTTCCACTCGTCGGTTCTCCTGCTATCACAGGCTTCGGCAAGTATGGCCAGCAGAATCAGGCGGTCGTATTTGTTGCGGTCAAGACAGAGCCAAAGGGAGTCGTGATAATAGATGAGACAACGAAGGTTGTTTTCAGAGAGCATCCTGCGAAGGGATTCGAGAAGATGGGAAAGGCAGGTGTGACTTACGAGGACATTGGAGGGCTTAAGGAGGAGCTTCAGAAGGTAAGAGAGATCATAGAATTACCCTTGAAGTATCCCGAGCTCTTCAAGCGCCTCGGCATTGAGCCGCCTAAGGGAGTTCTTCTCCACGGTCCTCCTGGAACTGGAAAGACGCTCATTGCGAAGGCAGTGGCAAACGAGATAGGTGCAAGCTTCTTCACGATCAACGGTCCCGAGATCATGAGCAAGTTTTACGGAGAGAGCGAGCAGAGATTGCGAGAGATATTTGAGGAGGCAAAGCAGAATGCTCCGAGCATTATATTCATCGATGAGATAGATTCAATTGCACCGAAGAGGGAAGAGGTTACCGGAGAGGTTGAGAGAAGGGTTGTTGCTCAGCTGCTTGCCTTGATGGATGGACTCGAGTCAAGGGGTCAAGTGATCGTTATTGCAGCAACGAACAGACCAGATGCAATTGATCCAGCCCTGCGCAGGCCAGGAAGGTTTGACAGGGAAATAGAGATAGGAGTTCCAGACAGAGAAGGTAGGAAGGAGATCCTCGAGATTCATACAAGGAAAATGCCGCTGGCC
>CAZZIT010000042.1:0-3489 GCA_964654365.1 uncultured archaeon | reverse complement strand
AAAGGCTGAAAGCATCTAAGCCTGAAGCCACCCCCGAAAAGAGCCGTCCTTAAGGGCTCCGGTAAAAGACCGGGTTGATAGGACCGGGGTGTAAGCGGCAAGCTTCGGCGAGCCGTTCAGCCCGCGGTCACTAATCGCCCGCGCCGAGGTCAGTTCCAGGCACAAGCTACCCCTGCACGGTCTTAGGCCTGAGAAAATAGTATGCCTCTTTTTTATCCCTTGATTTCTCAAAGCCAAGAATCTCGAATCCCTCAAAATTCGCATCCCTTTCATCCTTTCTGCTTAGTTTGTGGACGAAGAGAATTCTTCCGCCAGGCCTGAGCTTTGGCAGGAATCTCTTGAGAGCAATCATCGACGAGGAAAATGGAAGTGTCATGTCGTTGAGGATCAAATCGACACTTTCAAGCCTCTCGACATTGAATCTGAACGCGTCTTCGATGAAAACCCTCACATTCCCTCTCTCCCTCTCTATCTCCTTCAGAATATCCTCAAACTCATTGCTGACCTCTATTCCATAAACGAATTTTGCCCTCTCGCTCGCATAAAGCAGAAATCCGCCGGCAGAGCTTCCGAGATCCAGCACCGTTTCGTCCCCTCTGAAAATACGGAACTTCTCGTCCAGTTCCTTCAGCTTCCAGTAGCCAGCTGGCTTGTCACCGAGAATTTCTATGACTGCATCCTCGCTGATTTCAGCCGAGGGCCTTGTAACGGTTTGACCGTTCACCTTTACCAGTCCCATCCTTATCGCAATCTTTGCCCTGCTCCTCGTTTTGAAGAGCTCTTTTTTCACAAGCCAAAGATCGAGCCTCATTTCAGCTTCCTTGCAACGATCTCGGTAACCTCCATCGGAGTCTTTCCTACCTCAACACCCACTTCTTTGAAGGCCCTGATCTTCGATTCCGCTGTGCCAACTCCGCCCTCGATTATTGCGCCCGCATGGCCCATTCTTTTTCCGGGTGGTGCAGTAATTCCTGCGATGTAGGCAACGACGGGCTTGCTCACATTCTGCCTTATGTACTCCGCAGCTCTCTCCTCATCCCTACCGCCGATTTCCCCGATGAGCACCATGGCTTCAGTCTCCCTGTCCCTTTCAAACATCTCCAGGACTTCTGAAAAGCTGAGTCCGACTATTCTGTCCCCTCCTATGCCGATAACTGTGGACTGGCCGATTCCGAGGGATGTGAAATTGTACGAGATCTGATAAGTGAGCGTTCCGCTTCTTGAAACAATTCCAACTTTTCCCTCTCTAAAGACGTGCGCGGGCATTATTCCGAGATGTGATTTTCCCGGGGATATTACGCCCGGGCAGTTGGGGCCCACAAGGATAGCATTTTCCTCTTTAACCCTGAGGTAAACCCTGAGCTCGTCGTGAACGGGAATTCCCTCGGTAATGCATACCACAGTCTTTATTCCCGCGTCTATGGCTTCCATGATCGCATCAGCCGCAAACGCTGCTGGGACAAAAATTACGCTTGCATTCGCATCCGTTTTTCTTTTAGCTTCCCTTACCGTGTCGAAAATCGGAACGCCGAAGATCTCCTCTCCCCCCCTCCCTGGGATAACGCCGGCGACGATCTTCGTTCCATACTTCAGCATCCTCTCAGCATGAAATCTGCCCTGGCTGCCCGTGATTCCCTGAACTATGGCCCTTGTATTCTGATCCACTATTACAGCCATTTTGCCACCTCCACAGCCCTCTTTGCCCCTTCTTCCATTGTTTTCACTACCTCAATCTTGCCTGAAAGCTCTTTCTCTATTATTTTCCTACCCTCCTCCTCATTTGTTCCAGATAGCCTTAAAATAACTGGAATTCTTGGGTTGATTTCCCGAAAGGCCTTTAAGATTCCATTTGCAACCTCGTCGCACCTCGTAATCCCGCCGAATATGTTCATGAAGATCACCTTCACGTTCCGATCTGCAGACAGGACTTCAAAAGCCCTCTTAACAGTTTCAGCCCCAGCTCCGCCCCCAATGTCGAGAAAATTCGCCGGTTTTCCACCCTCAAGGTAAATCAGATCCATTGTGGCCATGGCCATTCCAGCGCCGTTTGCAATTACCCCAACGTTTCCGTCAAGCCTCACATAGTTCAGCCCCGCATTTATGGCCATTCTCTCCACTTCGTCGCTGCCTTCATATTCTCGCAGGGCTTCGAGTTCTCTGTGCCTGAATAAGGCGTTATCGTCAATGATGATCTTCGCATCCGCCGCTATCAGGCCCTTTTCTGTCAATGCAAGGGGATTTATCTCCACAAGCTCCGCCTCGTACTTCATCATTATCTCGTAAAGCCCCTTAACGATAACAGTCATTTCTTTCCAGAGCTCTGTCCTTATCTTTGCCCCGCTCAGAATCTCTCTTATCTGGTAATCCCAGAGGCCCCATCTGGGATCTATTTTTGCCCTTGCGATCTTTTCTGGGAACTTCTGCGCTATTTCCTCAATATCCATTCCCCCAGTGGTGCTGAATATGAGCGAGAAGCATTTTTCTACTCTATCTATTGCGAGGCTCAGATACCACTCCTCCATTATTTCGAGCAGCTCCTCCACGTAGATCTTTTTGACAATTTCACCTTTAAGCGATGATCCGAACATCTTCTCAGCGATTTCAGCAGCAGAATCAACGCTATCGGCCTTCTTTATCCCCCCAGCCTTTCCTCTTCCGCCCACGAGAACCTGGGCTTTCAGAACAACTTTTCCTCCAAGCTCCTCAGCAATCTTTCTGACCTCTTCAGGTCTTTCCGCTAAAGCTCCTCGTGGTATCTTTATCCCGTGCTCCGCGAATATGCGTTTAGCCTGATACTCGTGCAGTTTCATGCTTTTGGATCCGTGAAGGGAAATAAAGATTTTTTCTTTTTCGCAAATTGCGAATAAATATTGAAATAATAACGTCATATACGAAGAGATGCATCGAGTTCAAATGCGCAATTTTGGCAATGAACGCGAAATTTTAGCAAGGATCAATCGAAAGCCTATTTTACAGAAAAAACGCCGCTCGCACAAATTGAAAAATTTTATTAGTTATAGAACCTTAAGGCATTTGATTATGCTCCGAGAAGGTGACATCGTCAGGGGGATCTGCGGTGAGCCTGTAAAAATTGAAAAAGTGGAGAGAAAGGGCAGCTACTATCGCATCGTTGGTTACACCCTGAGCTCGAAGTCTCTTGTCAATAGAATGCTAACGGAAGCGGAAATTAACAGGCTTGAAGTAGTTGGAGATCATGCCAAACTTTCGGGTAAAGCTGAAAACGTTTTTTACGCGATTGAAGCCCTACGCTTCAAATATGCATCCCTATTTGATCCGCTTCTCGCGATGAATGTCTCTAAAATAGACCCTCTGCCATTTCAGATCGAGGCGGTTTACGGTTACATACTCAAACAGCCAAGGATAAGATTTCTGCTTGCCGATGATCCCGGAGCTGGAAAGACGATAATGGCGGGATTGGTGCTTAAAGAAATGAAGCTCAGAGGACTTGTTAAAAGGACACTTATAGTT
>CAZZIT010000041.1:0-2069 GCA_964654365.1 uncultured archaeon | reverse complement strand
AGAAGCGGTGTTACTCCCGAGGCACAAATTTTAAGCTTTTAATTATCTCTACAGCCCTGTTCCACTCCTCCTCGCTGAGCAGCGGGTCTCTGACTCCGTTAAGTAGAAAAGCCTCTGTTCTTTCGATGCAGGTTCCACAACGAAGGCACGGCCTCTCCTCGCCTCGATAGCAGCTCCAAGTTAATTCGTAGGGAACTTTGAGCCTTAAGCCCATTGAAACGATTTCAGCTTTCGTGATGTCAATAAAGGGAGCCTTCAGCTCTACTGGATTCCAGAGATTGCCCAGATAGATTGCTGTGTCCAAGGCTTTGACGAATTCCTTCCTGCAGTCCGGATAAATGCTGTAATCACTCCTGTGTGCAGCGTAGTAGACTTCCTTAGCCCCTATCTTAACAGCATAGCCTGCTGCAATTGACAGCAGAATCATGTTCCTGTTCGGAACTACCGTTGCCCTCTGCCTTTCCTCAGTATAATATCCCTCTGGCACGTCCTCTTTCCCTGTAAGCGACCCAAAGGATATCAGATCATGAATCGGAGTTATGTCGACAATTCTGTGTTCAATCTCCGCCTTTTCTTTAACCCTTTCCACGATCTTCTTCGCAAATTCGATCTCCTTTGAATGTCTCTGTCCGTAGACGAATGTGAGCGCTGAGATCTCGTATCCCCTGCTCAGGAGATAGTAAAGAAGGGTCGAAGAATCCACTCCTCCGCTGAGGACCAGCACGGCCTTCACGGATTCAATTCTCCCCCTGCAGATATATCTTTATCCTCGATCTCATATTCCCTGAGGATCGCAACTCCAGAACTACCGTGCCAAAGTTTTTCGAGCCTTTTGATGGCAATTCTCTTCCTGAAAAGGGGGGCGTCGAGAACTAAGGATTCGTATTCTCCACCTTCGCCCACTAAATTGACTCCATATTTTCCACTTATTATTTTCAGGTCCTCCACGCACTTTTGGTCAATTTTTCTGCCCAGAAAGCTCTCATCCAGACCCATCGCGGAAACGCTCACTATTATGGCCTCAAATTTCGAAGCTACCTCTCTCAAAATCTTTTCTGGGTTTTCTCCCCAAAGGGGGGCAAAAAGCCTGAAGCCGTGCCTCCTGCAGATTTTTTCGACTCTTTTCAGCTGGTATCTCGAAGCTATCGCTCCGATGCAGATGGCTTCTGGCTCAAGATCCAGCAAAGCTCCTTCAAGCTCCAGAACCTCCCTCTCCTCTTCACCCGAAACCTCTGCCCTGAACAGGGGCATTCCAAGGCACCTTGCAATCGCTTCCAGCACGTGCAAGTTCACTGTATGGAACATGAAGGATTCCGGATTTCTCGGGAATACTCCAACAAGTATTAAGTCCTCCTTTGAAACCAGCTTGCTCTCTATAATTCTATGCAGTGCAAGAATTGAGTCCTTTCCGCCTGAGGTTAGCACTGCAGTCCTCATTCCGTTTCAACAAGCCTGATCCTTCTTCCCGCGGACATTTCAATGGCCTTCTCGTAAACAATCTTTGCCACAGCGATGTCCTGAATCGCCAAGCCTGTGGAATCAAAGATCGTTATCTCATTTCCCTCTCTTCCCCTCTTCAAACCAGCAGCAACTTCTCCAAGGGTTGCATGGATGTCCTTCTCCGAGATCAATCCCTTCGAGACTGCCACGTTAATTTCTCCTCCATGTATAGCCTGATGAATGTCGTCAACTACTATTCTCGCCCTCTTCAGTATTTCAATTTCAAGTTCCTGCTTTCCCGGGGCGTCTGCTCCGATTGCATTTATGTGCGTTCCCTCCGCAACCCATTCGTTTTTAACGATTGGTTTTGTAGATGGGGTTGTTGTCACGAGCACATCGCAATCGCAGACCTTCTCAAGTTCTTTGACCTCGCACTCTACTCCGAGCGATTCACAGAATTCTCTGAATTTCTCTTCAGCCCTCTTATTTACATCGTAAGCTTTTACAAGCTCAACATTGCAAACTTCCATGGCTGCGAGCAACTGGTAGCGGGCCTGCTTTCCACAGCCCACAAATCCGAAAATTTCGCTGTTCTTTCTTGCCAGATGTTTTATTGCAACCCCTCCAGC
>CAZZIT010000040.1:0-4096 GCA_964654365.1 uncultured archaeon | reverse complement strand
GCCTTAACGGCTTCATTCTCGCTCTCGCAGATCACTCCCCTTGCAGTCCTGATTCCGTAGCTCTCGAGGAGCTCCTTAGCCTCGTGTTCGAGCAGAAGCATATCTGAAGTTGTCGATGAATATTTTACGTTTTTGAAATTTACCGAAATTTATGATAATGTATCTCGCTTCTAAATCGAAAGCTGGGCTGGAGATTTCACACATTATGAAAAACCAGCTCGGGGACCTGCTGTGCTCAGGATGACTTCCCTGATCTTTTTATACCTATCGTAGATCTCCGAGTAATCGATCCCCGATGGGAGGACCGTTGTAAAGCTGGGGACGAACTTATCGAGAACGTATTTAAGTGAAAACCCGATTGAAAGGCATGCAAGCATCGCTGCACCTCTTGCAGTTGCTTCAACATCAGAGGATACGAGACAGGGCTTTCTCGTTACATCGGCGAAGATCTGGTTCCACAGCGCACTTCTCGCTGCCCCTCCGTCGAGACGTAACTCGGTTATTTTTATCCCCAAGCTCTCCATTAGGTCTATGTTCGTTTTCACTTCAAAGGCCACACTCTCCATAACCGCTCTGGCTATGTCTCCCCTCGAATGGCCCAAGGTGAGACCGTAAATCGTACCCTTAGCCTCCGGATTCCAGTGCGGGCATCCGGCACCAGAAAAGAAAGGAAATACCATCAAACCTCTCGCTCCAACGCCTGAAGCCTTTGCTTCAGCATTAAGAACTTCATAGCTCTCATTCTGGAAGAAACTCCTCTTTACCCAATCGAGAAGGCTACCCGTTGTGAAAATGCTCACTTCCGCAACGATCTTCGGCACCACATGGGCCGAGTAAATCATCTCACCACCATGCATTTTCTCTACGGGAGCAATCATAAACGTTCCCGTGCCAGTAGTGGACTTCACCTTTCCCTCTTCAACGACGCCCAGCCCGAGAGCGCTGCACTGCTGGTCCCCACCGCCCACAGCGACGACGGGTCTCGATCTTATCTCGATCTCCCTGTTCCTGAGCTCTCCGGCAACCTCGCCCGAATTCCCGATTTCGGGAAACTTGTCCAGATCGACTCCGAATGTCTCCGCAATCTTGTCAGACCAATTTCTCTTGTTCAGATCCATCAGCATAGTTCTCGAGGCATTCGAAAAGTCTGTGACGACATTTCCAGTCATTTTGTAAACGATGTAGTCATGAACGAGCATGAACTTCCATGTTTTCTCAACCATCTCGGGATAATTTTTCATCCACCACAGAATCTTTGGGAGTGAGAAATACGGATCGGGCTTCAAGCCCGTGATTCTGAACACCTCTTCTCCCATTATCGACTTTATCCTTCTCACCTCACCGACGGTTCTTCTGTCCTGCCAAACTATTGCCCTTGCCAACGGAGTTCCACTTTTGGAGATTGGCACAATGGTTTCCCTCTGGTTCGTAACCGATATAGCGAAGATGTCATCCTCAGCTTTTGCGAGCTTAACAGCTGAGTTGCATGCTTTGACGACACTCTTCCACCAGTCCTCAGCATTTTGCTCGACCCACCCGGGATGCGGATAGTAGCTCGGGAACTCGGTGTAGCTCTGGGCTACAAGTTCTCCTTCAAGAGAATAAACGCCCGCTCTAATGCCTGTGGTGCCAGCATCTATGCCGAGAACGTAGCTCATCGGATCACCTCTATCAGAATCATTAGAAAAGAATAAATATTCTTCGAAGACCTTTGGGTGGTGGGAATTTGAAGGACGTTGCGATAATCGGGGCGGGAGTAACGGGTAGCTTCATAGCCAAAGAGCTTTCGAAGTTTGATCTCAAAGTTGTGGTTTTTGAAAGAAAGCTCGGCCCTGGCTTAGAGCAAACAAAGTCCTGCTCAGGCATCATTCATCCATTTCAGCTTCCATTCAAGCTCTTGAGAAGCAAGCTCTGCCTTGAGGGAAACAAAATGATGGATGCTGAAGCCGAAGAGCTGGGATTCGAATTCCGACGTGTTGGACTGATTACAGTGGCAACGAATCCTCTTACCTTTTTCGCAATTCCGCTAATAGTTCTCTACTTGAGGTTTCATGGAGTAAAAGCGAAGACACTGAGCAAGAAGAAGCTTTTAGAGATGGAGCCAAATATCAGCGAGAAAGTTTACGGTGGCGTCTTCATCCCTTCTGCGGGCGTCGTGAATCCAGTTGAGATGACTGCAAAGGCATGCATGTTTGCGAGGCTTAATGGCGTAGAATTCGTCTACGGATGCGAAGTTGTTGGAATAGATAACAAGGTAGACCACTTCGTAATAAAAACCAAGAAGGGGGATTTTAAGGCGAGAGTCGTGATAAACTGTGCTGGGATTTATGCTGACGAGGTTGCGAAAATGGTCGGCTACCACATGAAAATAGTTCCCGGAAAGGGTACGCACATCGTTTTCTCTGAGAGGGGTTTTACAAATCACTTAGTTGTGGCAATTCCGCTGAAGCCTAACAAGAGAACAAAGGGAGGTGGCGCTCTAGTCTCCTTCGACGGAAAACCATTGTGGGGTCCGAATCTGGTGGACGTTGAGAGCAGGGAAGATACGAGCGTTAAGAAGGAGGAGATTGAGGGAATAATCGCAAAATTTTCTCCACTCTTCAGGGAAACGCCAAAGGAGATTATTGCGGTTTACGCGGGATTGCGATCGATTGCGGGAAGGGATTTCGTGATCAACGAACCGGTTGAGAGATTCATAAACGTCGCAGGAATACAGAGCCCTGGGCTAACTGCGGCGCCAGCAATAGCCAAAATGGTGCTTGAAATGGTCTCAAAGCACTTGGAGCTGAAAAAGAAGAAAGAGATTTTAAAGCCCGTGAATGCATTGAAGAGCGAGGAAGCGATCTGTCGCAGCCTTTCAGATGACGAAATTGTCTGTCTTTGCAACATGGTCACGAAAAGACAGATATTATCGGTGGCAGAGCAGTTTAAATCCTTTGATGCAGTTAAGCAAATAACATGGGCGGGAATGGACTGTGAGAAGTGCAAAGCGGAGATAATGAAACTGCTTGGTGATAAAATTTTGAAGGATCTCGAGGAGGAGGAGATAGCATGGTCGTAATCGTTGGCGCTGGCTACAGTGGACTGCTTTGCGCGAAAAAATTCAAAGACAGGGGCTTGAAGGCAAGGGTATTTGATTTCAGAGAACCTGGAGGGGAACTGCTCGTATTCACCAGAATTCCTGAGTTCAGAGAACATTACGGGAGATTCATAGATGAAATGAACTCCGCACTCAGCGAAATTGAGGTTGAGAAGGGCTGCGTTGTTTCCACGAACCCAATTAAAGTTTTAACTCCAAGGGGAATAGAGATCATAAAAGATTCCGCTATTATCGCAACTGGAGCTGTAGACTGCAATCCTTGGACCTACGGCAAACGACCTCCCGGTGTTTTCTCACCAGAAACTGCCATAAAGTTGATTGCATACGGTTACTGCATAGGAAGAAAGATCCTGCTTGCCGGAGAAGATAAAATCCTTGATCTGTTCGAGACAGTTTTGGGCAGGAACTGCGAAGTGGAAAGGACCAAGGCTACAGAGGTATACGTTGAAGGCGATAGAAGGGTTGAGAGCGTGGAGGCAGGTGGGGAGAAATTCAAATGTGACGCTCTGATTCTTTTCAGGGGAAGAAAGAGCTTCAATCCAAAGAACCTTCAGGGAGACTTTATTGGCAATGCTGTGGTTAAGGGCTACGACTACTCGTTGGTTAAAAAAAGCGTGGAAGACTTCATAAATCTTAAATATCGCGGCAATTAGAAATGCCATGAACCAGAAGCTTCTATCAGCTCCACTGTTTTCGGTCGGAATCTTGGACTCTGCCTACCTGCTTTACGAGCATTACCTTCTCTTTACTCTCCCCTACTGTCCAATTAATGCATGTCTGCCCCCACTTGAACTTCCATTCCCGAGCGTCATTCTTCCGCTTCTCGGTTTGCTCTGGTTTGTGGCGGGAACCTTCTTCTTCTACCTGCGCAACTACAAATCGCTGCTCAGATTATGGCAGATTTCTGGATTTTTAGGCGTAGTAACTTTATTCACATACTCCGTCTTGATAGGCTATTTCTGCCCCTACTGCTATGTCGCGCATGCATGCGGTTTG
>CAZZIT010000039.1:0-2924 GCA_964654365.1 uncultured archaeon | reverse complement strand
AAGGGCGTAGGGATGGATTATCTTCTGCGCAGCCTCGCTCATCACTGCGAAAACTTCCGCACCCCTCCTCGCAAGCTCCCTTGCAAGCTTAACGCACTCCACAGCCGCTATGCTACCCGTAACCCCGAGAACTATCTTCCTCCCCACAAGCCTTTTACTCTCCGCTCCCCTTATCCTTTCCAAGTGCACTTCTAACACCTCTCATGAACACATCTATATCGCCCGTTTCGAGGGCTTTTCTAAACCTAACCTTCCTGAGCAGAACTTCAACCTTTTCGAGATTCTCAACACCCCTAATTGGTGCTTTTTCACCTATCTGGGCGACTTCTTCAACCGCAGCTTGCACGGCTTCCACCACCGAAATTCTCTCAGGCTGTTTAACCCTCTCCTTTTTCAGAATCCTATCAACAGCATCCTCCCACGCGTTTCGCCACGGGGCATCGTAAATCGTCTCTTTTGTGAAGTAATTTTTTCTTTCTACCAGAATCAGATCGTAGGGGCATGCATTCTCGCATGCACCGCAGTAAATGCAGAATTTCTCGTTGAAGTAAACCCTCCTCCTGTCTTCAGAGACATACCAAACCCTGTTGAACCTGCAGATCTTCAAACAGGCGCCGCATCCAACGGGGTCGCACCTCGCCATTCTTGCTTCAAAAAGGCTCAGTTTTCCCTCAATTGGCTTTATAGTTCGTGCAGCATCGTAAGGACAGATTTCCTCGCAGTAACCGCAGTTGGAGCAAACGTTCTGGTCTATGGTTATCCTCGCAATTTTCTCGGGCAGGCTGTAGGAGATTCTCTTCCCTTCTACCATTATTGCCTTCTCAGGGCATATCTCCTCGCAGAGCTTGCAGTAATCGCATTTAGTATCGTCTATCAGAATATCGCTGTAAGGCATAAGATCTGTAGGAAGAATTTCCTTCTCGACCATTCTGAAAACTTCACAGAATTCTGCGCAGATTCCGCAGAGATTGCACTTATTTCTGTCAATCCTGATGGAGCCTTTCAATCTCTCATTTTTCTCTGGTATACCGCTTCTAACAACTAACTTCTCCCTGCTTATCGCCCTCGTGGGGCAAACCCTATAGCAAAGGGTGCATTCCCTGCAGTTCTCGTACTTGTAGGTGTATCTCACAGGAGAGAGGGGCAGTGTGGATTTTTCAATCAATTTACCGTCTATATAGAATTCGAATGCGTTGAAGGGGCAGAAAGAATAACAGATTCCGCAGTAAGCGCACTTTAGATGGTCTATGATCACGGGCGGCATTTCCATGCCCTTTGCGATCTCGTGCACGGGCCCCAGTTCAATAGCATTCACCGGACACGCGAAAAAACAGATACCGCAGCCATTACACCTCCTGTAATCGTATATGAGCTCTCTGACCTCATCCCCTGTCCTCTGAATGCACCTTATCCTTTCCTCCACCTCGACGTTCCTTTCTATCATGTTCTCCCCACAAAACTTCTCGGAATCAGACTCTGAAGGAGCATGCAGTCCACGAGAACCATAGAGACCATTGCTTCGGCAACGGGGACTATTCTTGGAACTATGCACGGATCATGCCTGCCCTTAACACTTATCTCGACCTCTTCCATCCTTTCGCAGTCCACGCTTTTTTGCTTTTTCGATATTGAAGGCGTGGGTTTAACCGCGATCCGCATCACTATGTCCTCTCCGCTTGTTATCCCCCCCAAAATTCCGCCCGAGTTGTTCGTAGCGAATCTTATTCTTCCGTCCCTCAGCACGATTGGATCGTTATTCTCGCTTCCCTTTAGCTTGGAAACCTCAAATCCCCTTCCTATCTCGAATCCCTTAACTGAGGGGATACCCATCAATGCGTAGGCAAAATAGGCGCTAATTTTTCCAAAGACAGGCTCTCCAAGTCCTGCTGGAACATTTCTTGCTACAAGTTCCACGACTCCACCAACGCTGTCTCCTTCAGCCATGGCTTTTTTTATCGCCTCCTCAGCTTCACTTTCCTTTTGAGGGTCGGGACACCTTATAGGACTCCTTTCAGCGATCTCAAAGGCCCTCTCGGGATCTTCAACGTTGAACCTTATCCCGGCTATCTCCTTGGCGTATCCAAAAACCCTCACATTGTATTTTCTTAGAATGAGCTTCGCTACGGCACCAGCAGCAACTCTGGCTGCGGTTTCCCTCGCAGAAGCCCTTCCACCTCCACGCCAGTCTCTTATACCGAATTTCGCCAAATAAGTCCAGTCCGCATGTCCGGGGCGCGGAATTGTCCTGAGGGCCTCATATGGTCTCGAGTCGACGTCTGTATTCCATATGAGCATCGAAATCGGCGTTCCAATAGTAATGCCCTCTAGAACTCCGGAAAGAATTTCTACCTTGTCCTGCTCCTTTCTCTTCGAGCTGAATTCCCCTCCCGGCTTTCTTCTGTCCATTTCAGACTGAATAAAATTCTCATCTATTCTTAACCCCGCCGGGCATCCATCAATGACGCAGCCAACAGCCTTTCCGTGACTTTCGCCCCAGGTTGTAACCCTGAAAACATGGCCGAAGGTGTTCATCAAAATCAATTCCATCCAACCTTTTTAATCCTTCCCATAAAATTTCTATGGTGTTGATTCATTCTCTGCGTGTGGTGATGTAGAAGGTGGATGTGGCAACCGCCACCGTTTCTCCCCTATCGTCCTTAAGTTCTCCATAACCAACTGCGACCTTTGAGCCTATGAACAATGGCTTTGCCTTTGCGATGATTCTGCCCCCATATACAGGTTTCAGATAGTGAACGTTGAGCTGCGAAGTTATTGCCAGCTTTCCCTTCCCGACCAGCTCTTTGTTTATGTTAAGGCCAATTGCGGAGTCGAGTATGCTCGCTATTGCTCCGCCATGGACCATTCCAAGGGCCTGAAGGTGTTTTTCCTCCACCTCTATCTCAACCGTGATCTCGCTTTGCCCC
>CAZZIT010000038.1:0-7838 GCA_964654365.1 uncultured archaeon | reverse complement strand
AGCTGAACTATCAAAACATGTCCCCTGCGGAAAGTGAGAACATCTGTCATGAAGAAATTGCGCTACGGGGTTTAAAATTCTAATCCGGGAATTTCAATTCGGAAAGAATGGCTTAAAAATGATCTGTCTAAGAATCGAACATGAGATTAGCTTTCACCCTCATCCTGCTCCTGATCATCTTAGTCCCCGTTTCAGGTAAAACGGAAGTGTACATAAAGTTGGACAAGAAAGCCGTAGCTCCAGAAGATTTTATAAAAATTAACGTGAATGCATTCAGCGATGTTCCAAGCCCGATAGAAGTTCTAATTACGGGTGCTGGAGGGGGTCAATGGATTTACGAGAACGAATCGGTGACCGCTTTCAGCGGTTTCTGGGATTTCCAGATCCCGGAGGACTGGGAGGAAGGAACCTACGTTGTCAAAGTCAATTTGTTCGAAAATGGAACCACAAGAGAGTTCTTTGAACAGTTCAGGATCATCAGACGAAAAATAGTGAAAGTTGAATTCCCGGAAGTGCCTTATCAGGGCAGAACTCTTGTGAATGTTACCGTGGAGACGCCAGAGGAAAGGGAAACAAGCCTATCCTTCAAGTTCATCGGCCTTAATTTCAGGTTCGCTTCAGAAGAGGAGTTTAAGGTTTACAATAACTCAACAAAGCTTAAGTTGAATCTCAGGCAAAGATACGAGGAAACAAAGAGCATAGATTACGCCTTAAAGCCAGGAATATACGCAATGGAGCTCATTCTCAAGTATCGCGGGAGAATTTTCGACAGTAGAATCCTGACGGTTGAGGTCGTGAAGCCGAAGCTCAACGTGAACGTTCCCGAGGAAGTTGTGGCGGGAGAACCCATAAGGATAGTGATCTCCACTAACAGATTCAACGACAACTACGATGGCACTTACAACGGCATCGTTCTAACACTGGTTGGAGAGAACTACGAGGCAGTGAAGGTTGTTGAACTCGGTGAGAATGGGACTGCAAACGTCAGCATGGAGACCGCGGGTTTAAGCGAGGGAGACTACAAGCTGTATATCCGCGACACGATGCTCACCTATAAAGGCTATTCTCCAAAGGCTTTTGCCCACCTCTACTACGACCTCGATCCCAAAGACCCCCTGGCCAAGGAATTCCAGGCACAGGACGACATCGTACTCGTGAAGGACATAAGGATTAAGAAGCACCCGCAGTCAAGATCGAATTCGATCGTCTTCTTTGAACCAACCAGCAAGGAAGCGGAGGAAGGGGAATTCGTGAGCTACAGGATCTTGCTCAGCTCCGCAGATGATGGACTAAGTGCCTGCGAATTGATTCTTTACCTGTCAAACAATTCTGTGGCCGAATTTCATCGCATTTATTTCCCCGACTGGGCGTATGAGACTTACAAGGTCATCACCAATGATCAGATAAGGATGAGTGCCCTCGATTTAAAGGGCTCCGTGGGAAAGGATGCGTCAAGGGTCGAGATAGCGACGGTCATGCTTAGGGCTCTATCGGAGGGCGTTGCCGAGATGAGTTTAAAGGTGAAGAGAATGGATTCCGACAACGGAATGCCGATAAATCCGCTCGCATACAGCGCATTCCTGGTCGTAAAACCTTCAAGAGAGGAGAATAGGACGGAAGAAAACAATATGACCTTGTCGGAGAACGAGAACAGAGATTTAAACGGAAATTCTAGCGCGGAGAATGAAATACTGCAAGGAAACACTACAGAGATTTCTGAGGAACAAAATCAAAGCTCAGAAGAGCTCTCTGCACCTGAAATTTTGAAAAATGGAGAAAAGACTGAAGAAGGTGTGAGAGAGGTTTCGAATGGGAAAGTGCCAAGGCCAAAGGAGCTTGGTGTTGAGCCAGAGGACATAATCCTAATGGCGGCTTTCGGGGTCTCGTTTGTATTGGTCCTCGGAAGGAGAAGCTGAAGCTTCAAAAAACTTAAAGATTTGCCTTTTCCTCGATTTCTCTGTCAACTACGGATTCCGCGATGTCAGAGGAGTAGGCCAAGATTCTGTTCAAGCTGTCGAATATCGTTTTAAGAAGGATTATCTCCTCCTTTGAGTACTTCAACAAATTCTCCTGAAGTTCTGCAATGCTTTTTCTGGCTTCTTTCACCTTTTCGATTGTATCCTCCGCCATCCTTACGTCCAGTTTCAAAAAGGCCATTACTGCTTCCCTAAGGATTTCGTAAACTTTTCCGCAGATCAAAAACTCCTCGTAATGTCTTCCCAACTTCATTAGGGCTTCGGTCATCAATTCGACGTGATCCGCGATCCTTTCAACGGTTCGAGCAAACGCTCTGAAGAACTTCGAGTTTCCTGCAATCCTCAGCACAAAAAGGTAGAATCTATCAACTTCGTTCTCTCTAAAGGCTATCGAGCCCGCAATTTTGCGATCAAAGTTTTCGGAAGACATTTTAATGAAATCGAATAGCATGCTTAGACATACGTTGCTTAGTTTCTCCAGAATTTTTTCAACCTCTATTTCGGGTCTAACGAGATGGGTCATCAGTTCCATCTCCCCTCCAGTGTCCTCCATTATCTCCATGCCAACAAGCATATCTGCTGCAAAGGCTACGGCCCTTCTCTGCTCATCCGTATTAACCTTCAGCCTCAAAACATCGTAATTGGCAAGATAGTAAGCAACGACCCTTCTTACCGTTTTATCAAAGCTCAGGCCCTCCAGATCAACGTATGCACTCTTTGCAGCCCTTTTTGCCACTATGACCAACTTCTCGCGCATCTCTTCGACATGAACGGTATCTCCCTCCTTAAGTCCATTATTCATCACCCAAGTTTTGGGCAGGGTGAGAATGTAGCTACCCTTTCCGCTCTTAAAGATCTTCCTCGTTTCCATGCTGTGAATGTATGCATAAGTTTAAAACGTTTTCTATATAGCAGTATATACCCAGTGTGATTTATATGGGAAAAAAATATAACCTAAGAGGGGTACATACTCAGGGTGATAAGATGAAAGGGCAAGTTGCCATGGTGATTGCAGTAGCACTCGCCTGCCTGTTTCTCGGATGCATGGCTCAGGAAAGCGGTGAATCCAAGGTCGGAGAGGTGCAAAAGCCCGTGAAGATCTATGGAAGCGGTGCGAGCTTTCCAGCTCCGCAGATAGAGAACTGGATATACGAATTCAGCAAAGCAAATCCGAACATCCTGATCGAGTACGCGAGCAAGGGATCTGGAGCAGGAATAAATGATTTCAAGCAAAAACTCGTTCACTTCGCCTGCACCGATCCACCGGCAAAGGAATCGGAGTGGAGAGAATTTCAGAAGCTCGGCAATCCTATACAGTTCCCCTTCATCGTTGGAGCAGTTGTAGCCGTATACAATCTTCCCGTGGAAGACCTGAAACTCGATGGTGCAACCATTGCGAGGATATTCATGGGCGAGATAGAGTACTGGGACGACGAGGCAATCAGATCCCTCAATCCCGGCGCAAATCTGCCCCATGAGAAGATCATCGTGATCCACAGGAGCGACTCAAGCGGAACTACCGAGATATTCACGAACTATCTCTCGATCGTGAGCGAGGAGTTCAAGATAAGGGTTGGAGCGGGAAAGTTGGTCGAGTGGCCCGTTGACAAACTTGGCAGGAGCTTTGGAGGAAAGGGGAACGAGGGCGTTTCTGCAATGCTGAAGCAAACACCATACAGCATAGCCTACGTGGAACTCGCCTACGCGATTCACGAAAAACTCAGAACTGCGAGCATAAGGAATGCCGATGGATACTTTGTGAGGGCCAATGCAGAGACGATCGCTTCGGCAATGGCTGCGAGCAGCTCCTTTGTCCCCGATCCAAGGGAAGGATACAGAGAAGATCCGAAGATGTTCTTGAACGCAAAGGGGAAAGATTCCTATCCAATAGTTGCATTCAGCCATGTTTTGCTCTGGGAAAGCTATCCGACTAAGGAGGAAGCGGAAGCTATTAAGAAGTTCTGGAAGTGGGTTTTAACCGAAGGAGAAAAGCATTTGGTAGAGGGCTATGTAGCGGTGCCAGATGAAATTGCGAAGCTCTCGTTGAAAGCTGTTGAGAATATAAGAGGTGATTGATGGACAAATTCAAGATTTTTTTGATTCCCTTCATCTCCGTGGTGTTTGGGATCCTCGTCTTAATGCTGGCCGTATTTGCGATCAACTCCATCCCGATCTTTCAGCGTGAGGGATTGGCCATATACACAGAGAACGTCTGGATAGCTTCCGAGACTCCCGAAGAGGAACGCTACGGGATACTGGCTGCAATTTACGGAACTTTATACACTTCCTTGATTGCCGTTTTGATTGTTTTACCGATATCCATAGGTTTCTCAATATTCGTCGTGGATTTCGTTCCGGAAAGGTTAAAGGAGGCATTTATAATTCCCACCGACATCATGGCGGGAATGCCCACTATTTTGTTCGGAATATGGGGGATCTTCCTTCTCGCCCCGTTTCTTTCAGGGATCGCTGACTTTCTGTACAATACCTGCTCGTTCATTCCCCTCTTCTCCTACTACAACCCCACGGGGTTCAGCTACCTTACTGCCGGTGTACTGCTTGCGATCATGGTTCTCCCGTTTGCAAGCTCGCTGATAAGGGAAGCCTACAGGGCGATCCCCGTGGTCTACAGAGAGGCGGCTTATTCCCTCGGACTTACCCGCTTTGAGGTCGCTAAAATTCTTTTGGGCTACATAAAGCCGGCCATCCTCGCTGCGACACTCTTGGCCTTCGGAAGAGCTGTTGGCGAAACCGTTGCGGTCAGCCTCGTGATTGGTAATGCCTTTAACATAAACCCGAGTCTCTTTGCCCCGGGATACACGATTTCATCCCTCATCGCGAACCAGTTCGGTAATGCCTTTGTTTACGAATACATGCCTTCTGCCCTGTTCTCAGCAGGATTGGCCCTCTTTGCGATCGGTCTGGTTGTAAACATTGTAGGTCTGCTCGTGCTGAGGAGGTGGACATATGCTTAGAATTCTGAAGGACTATCTTTTTGTCGTCTTCGTCATCGCTTCCGCCGCAGCAGCCATAATACCGCTGTTTCACATCCTATTCAGCGTCTTCTACAACGGAATTCCTGTACTCGCGAAATACGGTATGGAATTCCTTACAGATACCCTTCCCCCGCCAAATAAAGCAGGTGGAGGAATATTTCCCGCAATCTACGGAAGCTTGACTATGATCCTTCTTTCCTCCTTGCTCGGCATTCCCCTTGCGGTATTTGCAGGGGTTTTTATAGCTGAATATCCGAACAATCCGCTTAGCAGGGCAGCAAGGGTTGTTCTTATGATAATGCTGGAATTTCCCACCATTCTCGTCGGCCTTTTTGTGATGGCTATCGTAGTGATTCCAATGGGTACATTTTCAGCCATAGCGGGTGCAATGGCTCTCACCATCGTTATGCTTCCATACGTTGCAACTTACACCGAACAGGCGATCAGGAGTGTTCCACGGCACTATAAGGAAGCGGGTTATGCTCTTGGCCTGAAAAAATTTAGAGTTGTCTTTTCGATCACTCTTAAGATGGCGAAAAAGGGTTTTATGACTGGTTTGCTCATTGGAGTTGCCAAGGTCTCTGGAGAGACCGCGCCGCTGATATTCACCGCAGGAAACGTTTGGAGGAGCACAGGTGCGTTGAACGAGCCGGCTGGAGCCATACCGCTCTGGATATACTACTTGGTACAGCAGCCGTATGCAAATTACCACGAAATTGCTTGGGGAGCGGCGGTGGTCTTGCTAACGATATTTCTGGCCATATTCCTTCCAGGGAGGCTTATGGTGAGATCATGAGTGCGATTAAAATTGAAAATCTGAGATTGCGATACGGTGAGCTTGAAGTTCTGAAGAGGATCGACCTCGAAATTCCGGAGAACGTATGCTATGCGATCATGGGCCCCTCGGGCTGCGGAAAGTCCACACTTCTGAAGGTACTGAACAGGCTCGTTGAAATGAACCACAACGTAAAGATTTCCGGCGATGTAAAGCTTTTTGGAAACAGTATTTTCAGAATGGATTTAACAAGGCTCCGAAGAGAAGTAGGAATGGTTTTCCAGATTCCGAACCCATTCCCGCACATGAGCATCTACGACAACGTAGCATACGCTGTGAAGTGCAACGGCATTGCGAAAAAGAAGAACGAGGTCGACGAAATCGTCGAATGGGCACTGAAGAAGGCAGCAGTTTTTGATGATGTTAAAGAGAGGCTGAAGACTAAGGCCAGTCAGCTCAGCGGCGGACAGATGCAG
The DNA here is from genome assembly GCA_964654365.1 of uncultured archaeon. GTDB lineage: Archaea > Halobacteriota > Archaeoglobi > Archaeoglobales > Archaeoglobaceae > WYZ-LMO2. The sequence goes on along the minus strand of CAZZIT010000038.1, from coordinate 1,615 downwards.
AGATTGTGCATCGCAAGAGCCTTAGCTCTTAAACCGAGGGTTCTTCTAATGGATGAGCCAACGGCCAATCTGGATCCGATATCTGCGGGAAAGATAGAGGAGCTAATCATGGAACTGAAAAAAGAATACACGGTTGTTATAGTCACTCATTCTCCAGGACAGGCTGCAAGGGTGTCGGATTTTGTTGCATTCCTTTATATGGGAAACGTGATCGAGTTTGGAAAAACTGAGGAAGTTTTTGAAAACCCAAAGAATGAGCTAACCGAAAAATACGTCACGGGGAGGATTGGATGAAGTTCGTGGATGATGAGATTCGGAGAATAAAGACAGAAGTTTTGAAGCTCCACGAAGTTGCGAAGGAGGCTACGAAACTTCTGTTCAGATCCATGAGGGGAGATAAAACCGTTATCAGAGAGATTTTGAAGCTCGAAGAGCTCAGCGACGAGCTTGAAGTGAAGATCCACGATGATTGTGCGCACTTCATAATGAGATTTCATCCCATCGCGAAAGATCTCAGATTTGCCCTCGGAATCTTCAGAATAGCCTCTGCATACGAGAGAATTGTAGACTTAGCCCTCGAGATCTCGCTCTACGATTGCAAATTCAGGGAAAGGATATTTGGTGCCGAGGAACCATTGATGGCGATGTTCGAAACCTTGGAAAAAGCTTTTGGTGAACTGAACGTTTCAGCAGAGGGCATGATCAGCTTAGACGACATCATCGATGGTATCTACATCGAGGGGCTTGAGGAGGTTGAAAGGGATTTCAGATGCGTTGACGAGGTGCTGGCAATCAGACACATCGAGAGAATTGGTGACTTGCTGTGCAAGATTGCAACAAGACTGGTTTACATAAAGGAAGGCAAGTGGATCTGGATAAAATAGGCAAAAATTTAGCAGAATCGAAAATCAGAGAGGACAGCGGTAGTAAACAGTCGCGGGACAGCCAAGGCACTTTTTTCATGATAGCGAAGACATCTTCCGCAGTTTATCCCGCAGGGTGCATTCTCATTTCTTTTCTCTGCTATTGGTATCGGAAGATACTTCGGAACCTTTGGCAATTCACCAACTATTGCCTCAGAACGCCTTATCCCCTTCTGCAACCTTACTGAGCAGATCTGGAGTATTGCATTCAGCGTATCGGCATCCTCAGCTACCATAATGCTCATCAGATTGTAGGCACCAGTTGGCATACTATTCTCGGAACCGAACGCTGAAAGAGGCAAGATAACGATACGGAATCTCTTCAAGAGTCGAACTCAGGCCTCATTTTAGTTCAGCCCAAAACAAAAGGCTTATAAATTGTGATTATGACTGATGGATATCTATGCGCTGTTTCCATGAACCCTCAAGGGAGAGGCTTTGGGAGAAAACAGAATTCAACGCTGTTAAGCTTCATCCTGTTTGCGCTCACTGCGGAACATTGAAGAACGTTTCATCTTCCAAGGGAAAGAAACTGGGTTATTTCATTTCAGTTCTTTCAAAGCTCAGAAATTACTGCAAGATAAGTGAAGCGCAGCTAAGGCTGATTGCAAAGGAACTTGAGAGCAACGAGGACTTCCAAGATCTCTGGAGATCGGAAGAGCGGTTCAGCAGGAATGCCGAGACCGATATCG
>CAZZIT010000037.1:0-11259 GCA_964654365.1 uncultured archaeon | reverse complement strand
CCAGAAAGCTCTCTCATCGCCTCAGCCCATCTGCTCGTGGAGTCTGCCTGCAAAGCGACGTCGTAACCCATGTCTCTGAAGTACTCCGCAATGGTTATCCCCGTGTAAACGCTCGCTTCTCTTGCAGCGACGGGCATGTTTGAAGTGTTTGCCACAAGCACAGTTCTGAGCATCAGGGGCTTTCCAGTCCTTGGGTCTATTAGCTCTGGAAATTCTTCCAGAACCTCCGTCATCTCGTTTCCACGCTCTCCACAGCCGATGTAGACAACGATGTTTGCATCACTCCACTTCGCAAGCTGGTGCTGAGTCACCGTCTTTCCACTTCCGAATGGACCGGGAATTGCCGCAGTTCCTCCCTTTGCTATCGGGAAGAACGTATCAAGGATTCTCTGACCTGTCAGCAGGGGAACTACAGGGGGTAGCTTTTCCACGTAAGGCCTCGGAATCCTCACTGGCCACTTGTGAGCCATTTTGAGCTCAGTTCCATCCTCGAGAACCGCTATTGTTTCATCGACCGTGAAGTTTCCGGAGTAGACTTCCTTTACCCTTCCACCCTTGACATTTGGGGGAACAAGAATTCTGTGCTCAACAACTTCTGTCTCTTGAACCTTTCCTATGATCTGCCCTGCTTTTACCTCATCTCCTTTCTTTATCAAAGGCTGGAAATCCCACTTCCTCTTTTTGTCGATTCCTGGCGCCTCTATGCCTCTGCTTATGAAGTCCCCGCTGATGTCCTTTAGCAAGGGAAGGGGTCTCTGTACCCCATCGTAGATGTTTCCTATGAGTCCCGGACCGAGATCGACGCTGAGCGGCATCCCCGTGTTTACAACTTTTTCTCCGGGGCGGATTCCTGAGGTATCTTCGTATACCTGTATCAGCACCTTGTCCCCCGCTAAGCCGACCACTTCTCCCATCAGCCTCTCTTCTCCTACTTTGCAAAGGTCATACATCCTCGCCTTAAGCCCCTCTGCCACAACGAGGGGTCCGGAGATCCTAAATATTTCACCCACGCTCACTTCCATAGCTCAACACCTATTGCCTTTCTTATTTTTTCCTTAATTTCCTCAACTCCGCCCGTTGCACCAACTGCAACAAAGGTTGGCTCAACCCTTTCGTCGATTTCCCTTCTAAGCGCAACGGGCAATTTTTTCAAAAATTCAGCCTTTATCGCAACAACTCCGATATCCTTTCGCTTCAAAACGTCTTCAACTGCCTTAATGACATCTTCATCTTTAGAAACCTCATAAATGTCCACGATCCCTGCAAGCATGAAGCCGGTAACGAAATCCATGTCTCCGATTACTGCCAGCTTCATACTATCACCATCTGCCTTTCGATCTCCTCATTGGGAATGTTGTGCCATTTACCCCAGCCAAGAATTCGAAGATCATCGACTTCCACCTTCTTCAGCACGATGTACTGCAAAACAGGAAGAACGCTAAGAGGATAATTGCCCGCTCTTTTCGCTATTGCCTCAATCCAGATCTTGTCGAGTTCGATCTCCATTCTGCCCAAGTCCTGAACGTTCGTGACCTTCCAGAACCAGAAACCCTCGAGAGATTTCGTTATCTCCTCAAAGGTCATCGTTGCAAGCTTTCTGGCTTCATCTTCTGTTAGCTCGTAACCTCCTGGAATTATGCGAGTTATTACTTCCTCAGCAGTGTCTCCCTCAGCCTTAAGTCTGAGGATCGTCTTTACGTTCCTCAAATCTATCTCCATCCTGACGAAGTGCGTAAAAACCCGGCTTTCGAAGTCGTTAGTCTTCACCGAAAGCACGGCTTTGTAGTATGCCTTCCATAGTTCGTCCTCAATCACGTTCATTGGGGCTGTGCCGATCTTAGAGAGAGCATCACCGTAAATCGTGCCTTCGAGATCCTTTGCGATCTCGCCGATTTCCTTCGAAAGCATTGAGCGAAGGTCTTCCAAGCTGAACTCCCCAGCGGGAACTAGGGTTTCTTCGACGACTTCAGCTGGAAGATTCGCACTTTTACCCCTTATTATGTTTATCAGATTCCATACATCCCATCTACGCAAGTACTGACCAATCAGCGTTTTGGCGTCTCCAAAGGAGACGCTGTAGATCTTTCTGTAAGTTTTTGCAAGGTTTGAGAACAGGGCGTAATCCAAGAGCTTTGGCCCAGAGTATTTGTAAGCCATCTCGTCGATCTCCTTCTTGTACTCTGTCTCCTCGAGAAATCTCATTATCTCGTCGAATGACATGTTCATCAGCTTTCTGAAGTCCTCCGCTTTGAGCAGCCTGCTTTTCATCACCTTCGTCCTTGCAACGATGTAAGCGTATGCTGCCTTTGTCCTTGAGATCATTTCTATCACCCGAACAGAACCTTGGCAACCTCACCGAGCTTCCTTTCGTATAACTGCGAGAGCATTTCGTCAAATGTCAGGTTAATCCTCACCTCCCCGTTCGGCTTTTCCAGAATTACGCCACCAAGGGCGGAAATATTTCCGGCTATTTTCAAGTTCAGCTTTGAGTCTTTTATTATCTTCTCGACGATCTTCTCATCTTCCTTTCTGACAAAAACCAGCATTCCATCCTCTGCATTTCTCTCGATTAGCGACTTCAAAATTCTTTCCCTCGTCTTTCCATCCATTTCCGCTATCTTCTGCCTGAGTTTCCTGAAGACTTCGTCAGTGATCTCCTTCTGCTTTCCAAGCATCAGTCTTTTTAGCTCAAGATTTAGGCTAGAAATCTCCTGCCTCCTTAGAGCCTCTCCATCCTTCTCTGCTTCCTCTCTTGCCCTCTTCAATATCGCCTCTGCTTCAGCCTTTGCCTCAGCAAGTATCTTCTCCACTTCCTTCTTCGTTTCAGCCTCTATTCTCTTTACCTCCTCCTCCCCCTTTTTCGTGATCTCCTGAAGCACTGTCTCCAAGGGCATTCTTCCACCTTAGTATGCGAACATCAGTATGAAGCTGATGACCAAGCCGAAGATTACGATCGTTTCTGGAATCACTGTGAACAGCAGACCAAGTCCGAGAAAGCCCCTGTCTTCCGCTATTGCTCCAACTGCAGCCGCTCCAATTCCGCTTTCACCTGCTCCAGCACCAATCCCTGCTAAGCCAACAGCCAATCCAGCCCCTATTGCCGCACAGCCTTTTATGAAGGCCTCATCACTAATCAATGCCTCTACCATTCTACTCACCTCCCAGCAATGAATCCACCCATCCAACGGTATCGCTAAATCTGTATCCAAAAAGAAGGATTAAGATCGCTATCGTAGCTCCCAAGGCGAGTCTGAAGGTCGATATCAGCCAGTAGTATTTGACAAACCTCTCTACGTTCTTCTCGCTTCCAAGCTTCTCTGCAAGCCTCAGGACGAATTTCTCGCCGATCATCAGTATGCGAACATTAGTATGAAGCTGATGACCAAGCCGAATATGACGATCGTTTCTGGAATCACTGTGAACAGCAGACCGAGTCCGAGAAAGCCCCTGTCTTCCGCTATTGCTCCAACTGCGGCCGCTCCAATTCCGCTTTCACCTGCTCCAGCACCAATCCCTGCTAAACCAACAGCCAATCCAGCTCCTATTGCCGCACAGCCTTTTATGAAGGCCTCATCACTAATCAATGCCTCTACCATTCTACTCACCTCCATCCTCTATAAACTTCTTAACCCTTCCAAATGGCGAATACTCCTTTCCACCACCCTCAAAGAACTTCGTAAAGAATTCCACGTAGTGCAATCGAAGTGACTGCAAACCTGGATCGAGAATGCCGAGCAAGAAGTTTCCAAAGTGCCCGATAAGCATTATGACTACTGCCAAAGGCAGGATTGCCATCCCGGGCTCGATTCCAATTTTCAGACTTAGATAGTTGACCACGAAGGCTATGTATACCGACGAAAGCCCAATGGCGAGCAGTCGTGCATAGCTTATTATCTGTCCGAACCAGGTCAGAAGTTCCACGGCCATTATTGCTCCGAATATTCCCATTTTTGGAATTTCTGCCTTCAGGAAGATCACGAGCCAGATTACGATTAGCGGTAGAGTTGCGAGGTAGAAGTAATTGAGGCCAGCCTGCCAACCATCTACGAGACCCGGGATCGGAAGAGGAACAGCTTTGGCCTCCATCACTGTATTTCCGTAGACGAAGAGGTTCTTTGGAAGAATTTCACCAAATCCTCCAGGTGGTGGACTTGTGAAGATTCCAAGATTGTATGAGAAGCCGAAAATGAGAAAAACTAAACCGAGTACCCCGAATATCCAGCAACCCTTCTCCAGTATTGCCTCCTTGAACCCGTGCTCGACGTAAACGTTGTAGAATCCCATTGAGAAGCCCCATAGCATCTTGAACATGCCTATCATCAGCACTATGAAGAGCAGGGCCTTGACGCCGAATTCCTCAACCCTGTCGAAAATCGGATGACCGTGGTTGAAAGCATACAGTGCTGCTAAGGTGTCCCCTATGAAGTGCACCTCGTTTGGATTCTCCGAACCGGGTATTACGAAGGGTCCAAAGAATTCGCCGTATATGAATCCAAAGAAGATCGATGTTAAGCCGCATGCAAGACCGATGTTGAGCAGTTTCTGCCAGCCTTCTGTCTTGAATATTGTTTTGAGATAAAGAGAAGTAAGGAGGATGAGGAAGCCATAGCCCATATCGCCGAGCATCAGGCCAAAGAAGAGCGGGAAAAAGATTGCCATCAGGACCGTTGGGTCTATCTCCTTGTACTTCGGGATTGCGTAGGTTTTCGACAGAACTTCGAAGTTTTTCGTGAACCCTGGATTGTTAAGCTTCGTGGGCGGCATTTCATGCTCCTCGAAGCTCAGCTGTTCAACCACGAGATTTTTCGCTTCGAGCTCTTTTTTGAAGCTTTCCGCATTTTTTGCTGGGATGTAACCGACGATCACAAACGTGTGCTTCGAAACGAGAGTTTTAAGCGGTAACTCTGCCTTTTCTACCTCAGAAGAGAGGTATTCTTCAATGGCTAGAATTAGATCAGCTTCTTTGACCTTCAGCTCCTCTATTTCCACTTCAAGTTTCTTCCTCCTTTCATTCAGTTCTTCCTCCATCCTGGATATCTCAGAGATCCTCGTTTCGTAATCAACGTCTGGAACTGCGATCTCCTTATACCCGAAGCCCTGAAGAACCCTGTAAACCTCACCAGCATGCTCAGTCTTTACGAAGAGAGCAAGAACGAGCTGATCCTCGAAATTCTTAATGATGAGATCGAAATCGGAGGTGATCTTTCGGACCTCTTCGACAGGATCGGCTTTTACAAAACCAACGAAGCATTTTATCGTTCTGTAACCTTTCAGAAGGTTGGGAGGCACTCCAAGAACTTTCAGAGGCTCTATTGTTGACCTCTCCGCCTCCAAGCTCTTAAGAGTGTCGTTGATCTTTTTGAGCTCTTCCAATCTCCTGCCTATCTCCTCCTGGTACTCTGAAAGCTTTTTGCTAAGCTTTTCTTCGATTTCTCTCTTACTGAACTTCCTTTTGACAGAGATCTTTCCGGGATCAAGCTTCAAGTAGGAGATGTAGCTTCTGAGCTGTAGCAGGCTTCTCGAGATTTGCCCTGCCTTCTCAGATGGTGTCCCAATCTTGAAGTCTTCGGTTTCCGAGGGTGATTCGATGTGGAGGAGATTCATCCTGTATAGAATCTCAGAGGCGAGACTGAGCTTACCTTTGGAGCCAACAACCGCAACCTTAACCATCTTTTCAGGCTTAAGCATGCTCCACCATCCCTACGAATTCATTATATAGAAGCTCGACCGCCTTATCAACGTTCTTTCTACCAATATTCTCAAACTCCTCTATTTCCTTCATCTTCTTGGCCCTTATCTCCTCTTTTTCCTTTTCTATTGTTTCCCTGACCTTCTTGAAGATCTCTTCCCTTATCCTGCTCGCCTCGGCAGTTGCATCGTCCAAGATCTTCTTGGCCTCGATCTTTGCCTCAAAAATCGATTTCTTTTTTTGCTCCTCAGCCTTTTTAATCGCTTCCTCGACCCTCGCTTCAGCCTCTTTAATTTTCGAGAGAATTTCTGTTTTTTCCATGCTAACCACCTTTCGAAGGCTTCAAAGCCATAAGTGGAGCAACCAAAGTATATTTAAGCTTTAGCCTTCCCAATTTTAGTTTCTATTTATTATTCTCAATTTTGGCGCCTCATCATCATGACTATAACAATAAAATTTTTTTATAGAAAATTTTATATACTCGATCGTCCTAAGTATGAACTGGTGTAGGAGTATGGAATGGCTCATAATTGCGTCCTTGGGAATCCTTGCAGCATCTTTAGCGCAAGTATATTACTTCAAGAGATCCGAAAGAAGGGTAAAAAGATTGAAAAGGGAATTTGAGAGGCTTGAAAGAGAAATAGTGAGTCTGTAGTCAAGTAAAAGATGCTCGGCGAAAAAAGCACCAATGTTTCCAATTTTAACTGCCTTCAGGTAATTCAACTTCAAGTGATGGAGGCCCTGAATATTCACAGGGACTTGAGAAAATGTAAGCCACGGGCGGGATTTGAACCCGCGACCGCTTGCTTACCAAGCAAGCGCTCTCCCTGCTGAGCTACCGTGGCCTAAATTAAATGGATGCCCTCAGATTTAAAGATTTTCTATATCGTATCTTTCAGCCTCGGAATAGGGTGTGCTCATCAGGAGTCTTATTCTTTTTGCCGTCTTTTCTCCGACCTTTGGAACTTCCATCAGTTCCTCCTCGCTCGCTGTAGCTATTCTCTCTATCGTTTGAAAATGCTCGAGCAGGTTCTTGGCAATGATGCTTCCTACACCCGAAAGAGCCGAAACCACATACTCCTGCTCCTCCTTAAGCGTTCTCTTTGTCTTTCCGTAATGTTCGACGACTTCTCTCCTCTTTTCCTCTTGCTCCCTTCTCGCTATGGCGTATAGGAATTCCGCCGTTTCTCTCTCGTCCTTAGTAAATATCGTCGGAATACCGAAGTCGGCAACTATTGTAGCAATTGCACCCCTAACCGCATTAGGATGCACAGCTCTACGGTATATGTTCTCCCCTTCGAGAATTAGGATTGGTCTCTGATAGGCTTTAAGCCTGAGGATCTGTGGAAAAAGTCTGTCTGAAATGAGGCTGTCGACGAAATCATCAACTGTTTTTCTCTCAACCGCAACTCTATCGCTGAGCACGTAATCGGCTATTTCCAGATTTTTAACTTCCAGATTAGCTCCGAGCTCCCTGAGAATTTTCACAGTTTCTGAACGCATCTCCCTCGAGTCCACTATGACCTTGGGCCCCAGCTTTTCGAAATCTGTAAGCGTTATCTGTCCCACCTGCTTTTTCTTTTCGAGCATGAGCTTTATCTCCCTGAGCTTCTCGAACATCGCCCTCTCCTTTCTAAGGCTTGTGTAGTAATATGCCTCGTCTCTCGTTCCCTTTGCCATCAATACGACGATCCTACCCTTTCTTCCCCTTCCAGTTCTACCTTTGCGCTGTATGGCCCTTATCTCAGACGGAATTGCCTCGTAAAAAACGACGAGGTCGGTGGATGGAATGTCGAGCCCTTCCTCCCCTATCGAAGTTGCGACGAGAACTTTGTAGATTCCCTCCCTGAATTTTTGCAAGACCTCGATCTGCTCTTTTTGCCTCATTCCCTTCTCGTTCTCCCTGTCTGCCTGCCCTACGAATTTCACTGCCGGAGCTATCTTCGAAATTTCGGAAACGAGAAAGTCTGCGGAATCACGATAATTCGTGAACACGATTATCCTGGAATCCTCATTTTCCTCCAGCTGTTTCCTGATTATCTCCTTCAGCTTTTCAGTCTTCGGATGCTCGATTTTAAGCCTCATTGAAAGGATTATCGCATCTCTGAAGCTCGGATCGTTCGCTATGCTCTTCGATGCTTTGCTTCCCCCTTTCGAAGAACTCTCCTTTAATATCTTGTTAACATAGCTCCGGAAGCTCTCAACACTTTGAGTCTCGATCAGTTCAATTGCATGCGATATCTTAAGGATCTCAGCAAGAATCGAGCTCACCTCAAAAAGCTCAGGCTTTTGCTCTCTTAAAAGCTCGCTCTGTATCAGTTCCTGGAGTTCAAGGAGTTCTCTCTTTGTTGCCCTATCCGGGATCTCTATGCCGAGTTCCTTTATTCTCCTAATTCTGACCTTTAAACTCGTCTCAAGCTTCTCTTTCAAAATCATTATCTCTTTTGGAACTTCCACCTTCACCCATTCGATTTCCCTCTCGCTTACATAAGGACGCACGTCCTCATCGAACTCTGTTCTGAACTCTATAGCCTCTATATGCAAATTCGTCACGACCTCTAAGATCCTCTCAGGATCACTTCCCGGAGAAGCTGTTAGGGCCAAGACCAGGGGTTTTTTTGCCTTTTTCATGTATTCTTTCGCGATGAATACATAGCTGTAATTCCCAACAGCTCTGTGTGCCTCGTCGAAAACAGCTACTACAACGTCCTCAATGCTGATCCTGCCCGCGATTATGTCGTTCTCAACAACCTGAGGAGTTGCAACGATTACTTTTGCTCTTTCCCATAGTTTCGCTCTTTTTTCTGGCTCATCCTCGCCGCTCATCGCAACAATTTCATCCTCTTCAATATTAAGCGTTTTTTTTAAGAAACTGGCGTGCTGTTCAACGAGGGGCCTTGTAGGAGCGAGAAAAAGGGCTCTTCCTTTCTCATTAAGAATTCTCGATGCGATGACGAGGGCCGCAATTGCAGTCTTTCCAAGCCCCGTGGGAATTATTACAAGGGTATTTTTTATTAAGGCACTCGTTGCAATCGTTATCTGATACAATCTCCTTTCAAGTGTTCCATCTTTAATCAGTGGGTGCACAACGAACTCCACAGTTTCCATAGCATTTGCCGAATAAATCATTTTTCCTCGATCTGCACTATGATGAACGGCCGGATTAATAAAAAACTATAAATAGTCATGGGGTTTAAATAAACACATGCTTGGCTGGAGGGATATGCTCAGAGAAGTCGTTCTCTCGATCGTAATGGTCTTCTCTGCAGCTGCTCTCGTCTACCAATGGCTCTCGATGTATAACAGATTCGAGCCGGTGATCGTTTTCCTCGCAGCCCTGCTAATGACGAGCCTGGCAATGCTGCTGATAAGCGTGGAAATGAGAATGAAAGAAATGACCGAGGAATTCCAGAACGTTAAGAGAGCAATCGCAATTAGCTCCGAAGAACTGGAGAAGAGGATATCTAAGACCTTGAGACCAGACATAAGGGAGTTAGGAGAGAGAATAGATGCGCTGCAGAGAAAGCTTTTTAGATAACTTTTTAAGCAATTTCCCCCTCGATATCCCCGGGGTGTCGCTCTGAGTGAGGAAGAAGTAGTAAGAGTTCGCCTTCCAGACAGAAGGAAGGGAGAGATGTTTGGAATCGTCTCATCGATGCTGGGTGCAGGGCATATCAAGGTCAGATGCGAAGATGGGGAGGAAAGACTTGGGAGGATCCCGGGGAAGATGAGGAAAAAAATATGGATCAAGGAAGGAGATGTTGTTATCGTTGTTCTCTGGCCATTTCAAAAGGATCGGGCAGACATCGTCTGGCGTTACACGAATCCGCAGGTGGAGTGGCTTGAAAGAAAGGGATATCTAAAGTTTTAGATTATCTTTTTCCGTATTCCTTCGCAAGATTCTGGATCTGTTCATCCGTAAGTGGCTCCGCGCAGCAGATCTGCATCAAATCTGATTCGCTGCTTACGTAAGTCCAGTTGTAAGGCTCAGGCTTTACGGGGTTCGAGGGATCTCCGATGTAAGTGATGTAGTCGAATTTAAGTGCTTCCTTCCAGTCTGGAGGTAGCGGAACAACTCCCTTTATCCATGTCAGGCTCTTTGAGCTCTCGTTCCAAGTCGTCATAATTATCTTGCCCGTTTCCATGTATTTCCTCACGTTCTCATTTCCATGGCATTCATCGCAACTTTTTGCCTTCTCGCTGATCGTGTGTGAATAGAAGGGCTGGATCGTGACAAAAGTTTGGTTGTGATAAACGGCAGTCATGAAATTAGCTGGATAAACCTTTCCATTGAAGTTAACTAAGATCTCGAAACTAGTCAGCGGTCTGAAGGCCCTCTTCTGGTGCTTTTCAGCGCTCTCAAGGTGGCAGTTGTAGCAGGCAATCACAGTAGTCTGATGGCACGCCGTGCAGTAAACTTTGCCGTGAAGGTTGTGAACTGCACTTCCATTGTATTCGTGGCAATTCGTGCATTTGACCATCGTCTCTCTCTTCAGCAACGTCGGATAGTGCTTCCCATCACCCATCACGTCTTCCTTGCTGTGGCAGTCCATGCAACTCATTCCCCTGTGCACGTCGGACAGATTCAGCACCGCAATCTCCGTTCTCTGTCTTGCATGGCATCCCAAGCACGTTGAGTCGCTTACCTTGTCTCCAGGCATAACATGGCAGTCGTAGCAGTCAGGCGTGTATGTTTCCGTTTCAATCGGTTCTCCGTTAGCCTTCCTGTCCGCATGACACTTCACGCAGCCAAAGTCGTCAATAGGTTTTTGAGTTATCAGCTCGATTCCGCCATGTTCTGCGGAATAAAATGTAATCTTTCCCTGCCTCGTGTAGTGCAGACTTGTTTTAAAGTTTTTGGCCCAGTCCGTTTTTGTTTCAACGACCTCCTGAGGCTGAGAGCAACCGAGAAATAACGCGACACCGAGGAGCATAGGCAAAACTAATAATAGGCTCCTTGACCCCATGATAAAAACGATCTAAATCTAAGTTATAAAATTTTCCCAGTTTTTATTCGACTGACAAAATCGCCTTAATCGATGCCCCGGGGAAATTACGGAATACCGCAAAGAAGATATGCAAGGGCCAAGTTAAGGGAACATGGAGATAATCAGGATTCTTAAGGATTGTAACGTAAAAAAGGCCCTCGTTTTCGGAATGGGGGGAGGAGGTGACATAGTCAGCACAGTTCCTGTGGCAAATTTCCTCAAGCTTTTCGAATTCAGAGTCATCCACGGCGGAGTTCTGTGGGATCGGCTCATAGTCGATCCCGTGCCCGGACCAAGGGCACTGGAAGAGCTCGAAAATGTAAGAAGGTTCAGCGAGGTAATCGGAGTTGTAGACGAGGATACAAGGACAAATTACGGCGTAATTCCAAACCTCGCAAGAGCTGCAAAATATCTTGGAGAGGTTATAGCTCTCGACATAACCAAAGGAACGAAGAAACTCGTAAGCGGAATGAAGGAGTTTATGGAGGAAAAGGAGATAGGAATGCTCGTGGGAGTCGATGCTGGCGGAGATTCGCTTGCAGTTGGCTACGAATCAGGGCTTAGAAGTCCTTTGGCAGATGC
>CAZZIT010000036.1:0-2168 GCA_964654365.1 uncultured archaeon | reverse complement strand
ACCCCGGGAGCGTAATTCTTTACCCTCCGGAAGTCAAGTATTTTGCATTCTTTTCCAAGCCTTCTGCTCGCTCTCCGCACTCTTTCCAGAGGTCTATCAAGCACCTTCAACGGTGTAGACTCGTGGTAGTGCAGGATGCCCCTTCTTTCGAGAGCCCTTATGGCCACTTCCAGGAAATCCTGGGAGAAGATGTGCCCCATCACGACTCTGTCAGCTACCTGCTCCGGAGTGACGAACATTGAGTCGCCGAGCACGGGCAGAACATTTTTCAGCTTGTTTAAACGGATGTTCTCCAGCAGGTAGCTGTAGGCGTCGTGATTGAGCTCTACAGCGTAGACCTTCTCTGCCCTTTTCGCAATTGGAATTGTGAAATAGCCTATGCCTGCAAACATATCCACGACGATTTCTCCTTCTACTTCCTTCGCAACTCTCTGCCTTTCATGCTGATTTCCGAGGCTGAACATCACCTTCGTGACATCGAGCTTGAAAATGCAACCGTTTTCAACGTGCAAAGTCTCACTTCCGCTTCCAGCAAGAAGCTCGAGCTTTGGTCTCCTCAGCATGCCTTCCTTACCGAGATCCCTCCAAACAGCCCTTATCCTCGGATTCGATGCAATGATTGCTTCTGCGATCTCCTTCGCATATATGGCTGCATCCTCCCTCAGCTTAAGAATTGCAATGTCTCCAACGATTTTGTAGCTCTGGGGGATTAGCTGGAGAATTTCTTTCGAAACCGAATTCTTGAGTATTTCAAGAAGGCTTTTTCTCGGGTTCTCTAATGCATCCACCTGCTCAATTATCTCGAAATTGCTGAAATTGTGCTCGTAGCCGTCAAGAATCGGGATCTCCACGTAATCTCCAGAAGTTTTGATAAGTCTGTTTCTATCTTTCGCTCCAATTCTTTCAGCAAACCTTCTAACCTCTTCTGCTCTTTCCTTACGAACCCTTACGGCCTTCATATGTCTCTTGGAAATGCATAGCTCCTGCTCTTGTACTCGAAAACGTAGACTTCTTTTCCGATTTCTGCGCCGAAAGGTCTCTGAACGACTACAACTTCTCCCTTCTCGGTCATGACTTCAGCGGAGCTTTCGTCGAGGTTTGTTATTATCCCCCAACCCAAGGAGCTTTTTTTAACTGCGACCTCTGTGTTCGAAACGTTTGCATGCTTTCCGCTCAGAAAATCGATTCCCTTTCCCGAATGAGCGTTTTTGACAACATAAAGGGTGCCATCCTTTACAACAACGTCCATTTCCTCGTATTCTGGAAGCCTTACGAGAAAAGTGAAGCGATAGGAATCTCTGCCGTCGATCCTCGTGTGCAGTTTTCTGCTTTCAGATATCTTTCCACCGAATTCTTCTGCAATTCTCCTCGATACTTTTTCTCCAAGCTTTCTGCTTCCCAGGTAAAAGTCGACACCATTTCTTTGAAATTCGAATTTGGAAATGAAATCCTTCTCCCCGTCGGTCTCCATGATGGATCTGTTAACTATTTCCTTTATCCTTTCGATTTCTTCTTTCCTCAGAGGCCTTTTAAAAGCACGTATCTGAACTATCGACTCGTAATATCCACCGCTTTCCCTCGAACATCTCGGGCAGGTGATCCTGCGGACGGAATACCTGAGGGGCAAACTAAACTCTACGAGATCGCCGTTAAGAATTCCTTTAAGGATTGCAAATTTCTCAGCCAATTTAACTTCATGGACATCGAAATTCGGAGAAACTCGAAGGTTCTGGATTATCAACCTTTTAACGGCTTTCTCCAAATCAATTCTAAGCCATTCTTTCCCAATCCTAACCGAATTACACTTGGTGCACAGCTCTAAATTAAATTTCTCAAGCTCGGCAATCTTTTCTCTTTCAACTAAGCATTCACCACAGATCCTGTATTCACTCTCCTTGCCGCAGACAACACATCTCACGAATTTTTGTCTGTGAGGTGATTGATAAAATATGTTGTGTAACAGGCAGCGATTATTAGCATTTTATGATACAGATTTACGATTTCTTAATAATAAAAAACCGAGCTGAGTATATCTATCTGCGATTTCACTTATTATTGGTGAAAGCATGTTCGAAATTATAGGTAGGGGCATCTTTGTGGATGAACTAAAGAACGTGACTATAAAGAATAGGCGAGATCGTTGAAGAGGAAGAATGGGAGCCAATGGG
>CAZZIT010000035.1:0-1598 GCA_964654365.1 uncultured archaeon | reverse complement strand
GGAGGAAGAGAAAAAGCTGATCAGGAGCTTGGCCAAAAATCTTGCCTTTGCTTTGAAAGCGATTGAGGATGAAAAAAGAAAGAGAGAGCTATACGAGAGGCTTTTCGAGAACGTCAGAACCTTTGCGTATGTTGTCGATGGCATCAGGAATCCGCTCGCTGCAATTAGGGCATATTCTGAAACTCTCGTAAATGACGAGGCGGTAAGGGAAAAGATAATCAGTCAGGTGGAGAGAATCGTTGAGATAATGAGAAAGCTCGATGTCTCTTGGCAGGAGTCGGAAAAGTTGTGGAAAGAGGAAGCTTCGGCCCAAACCTTAGGAATAGATTAATTTAGAAAAATATTTATATTTCAATTGCTGACAATTTATCATGCCTGGAATCGAAGGTAAAACGATAATGGAGCTCAGACCCGAAGACGTGGATAGGATCTGGATCAAGCACTACGACAAAGGCGTCAGAGATCACATCGACTATCCTGAGATCCCCCTTTATGCTCTGCTCGAGGAAAGTGTCAAAAAATACCCTGAAAAGCCTGCCCTTATCTTTTACGGGAAGAAAATTACTTACAGGGAACTGAACGAGCTCTCGGATAAAGTTGCAGGCTATCTGTACAAGCTCGGGATTAGAAAGGGCTCCAAGGTTGTCATAGACCTCCCCAACACTCCCCACTTCGTGGCCGCTTACTACGGGATCCTGAAGCTCGGTGCCACTGTTGTGCAGTGCAATCCGCTTTACACGGAGAGAGAAGTGAGATACATACTTGAGAATAGCGAGGCTGAGGCAGGGTTCTTCCTTGAATCACTCTATCCGAGAATAGAAAAACTGCTAAACGAGGGAAAGCTGAAGAAGGCAATTATCTGCAAGATAGAGGACTTTCTGCCTTTCCCACTGAACGTGCTCTATCCGCTGAAAAAGCAAAAGGTGAAGATTCCTAAGAGAGGGGATGTGGCATTCTGGAAGGATGTTGAGAAAGCAAGGCCTTTAAGAGAGAGACCGAGCATAAATCCGAAGGAAGACGTGGCCGTATTCCTATACACTGGGGGAACAACGGGTGTTCCGAAGGCTGTGATGAGCACGCACTACAACCTTGTTGCCAACACATATCAGGTGCTCGAATGGCTTCCTGACAAAGACCCCGAGAGAGACACTTACATCGGAGTTCTGCCATACTTCCACAGCTATGGCATGACTACCTCGCTCAATGGCCCGATTGCATTCGGATCGACCATAGTGCTCGTCCCCGATCCAAGGGACGTGAAGACAATTCTGAAGTTCATTCAGAAGTACAAGGTCTCGATCTTCTGCGGCGTGCCAACGATGTATGCAGCCGTGCTGAACCATCCTGACAGAAAGAAATACGACATCTCTTCTGTAAGAGCATGCATAAGCGGTGCCGCGCCTTTGCCGGTTGAGCTCAAGAAAAACTTCGAGAGCGCCACGGGTGGAAAGCTCGTCGAAGGCTATGGCCTGAGCGAGACATCTCCGGTGACGCACGCAAATCCGATCTACGGTTTGAACAAGGCAGGAAGCATCGGAATCCCGGTGCCGGACACGCTCGCAGTCGTAATCGACGACGAAGGAAACGTTCTGCCCCCG
>CAZZIT010000034.1:0-6958 GCA_964654365.1 uncultured archaeon | reverse complement strand
TCCCTGATCCTTTCTTCGGCAATTGCCATGGCGATTTCCCTGAACTGCGTTCTCAAACCACCTCCAGCGCCGCAGCATAGGGCAAATTTTCGATTTCTCTCCATCTCAACGAGCTTCACTCCAGCCCTCCTTATGACCTCCCTCGGATCCTCATAAACGCCCATGTGCCTTCCCAGGTGGCAGGGATCGTGGTAAGTTGCGGCTAAATCCAGTTTCCCCTCCCTGTTCATGAGCTCGGCGAAAACGGTTGAAACGTGCTTTACTTCGAAGCTGAACTCGATCCTGGCCTCCTCTGCAAACTTCGGGTAGTCCTCCTTTATCGTCTTGTAGCAACCTGGGCAGGAAGTTATGATCTCCTCGATCCCTTCCCTCTGCCAGACTCTAAGGTTTTTCGTGAAGAGCATCTTTGAGATGTCCCTCTGACCAGTCCTCATGAAAGGGGAGCCGCAGCAGTACTCCTGGGGACCAAGCACCGTGAATTCAACGCCCAATTTCTTCAAAGCGTTTGCAGTCGACCTGGCTATGCTATGTGCTTTAAAGCTTGCCGTGCATCCTGCGAAGTAAAGCGTTCTCGACTTTTCAACTTTGAATTCAAGCCAGTCTGACCTTTTCTGCTGCTCTCCGCCGTAAGGATTGAAATCCCTGTATGTTATGTCCCTCACTTTTCTGTGCACAGAAAGTGGCGCTATTTTCTTCTCCACAAGCTCCCTCCGAATCTCTTCCCAAAACTTTACCAAGTCCAAATTTGCGGGGCAAACAATGCTGCAAATCCCG
The DNA here is from genome assembly GCA_964654365.1 of uncultured archaeon. Lineage (GTDB taxonomy): Archaea > Halobacteriota > Archaeoglobi > Archaeoglobales > Archaeoglobaceae > WYZ-LMO2. The sequence continues at coordinate 6,184 of CAZZIT010000034.1, read as the reverse complement.
CAAACCGAGCATTTGTAAATGTCCTTGACAATTCTGGCATCCAGCTTCATCTTCCCTTTTTTAATCTCACTTAAAATGATTATCTTCCCTCTCGGCGAAAGGGATTCAAGCTTTTCAGCTCTGAAAACGGGACAGATGTTGCAGAGTCCGCATTTTATGCAGTTCATGCTGATCAAACCATCCATAAAAATCTCTCCCCCAATTTCAGGATTCGGGAGAATGGATTTTCGAAGAATGCTTTTTTCGGATTCAGAAGGTTCTTCGGATCGACCTTTTCCTTGTACTCTCTCAATTCCCTCTCAATCCTGCATTTATGCGGGAAGAGCAGCCCGCTCGAATAAGGTCCTCCTCCGAGTTCTTCGGCTATTTTCACGAATTTCAGTGCCTTGAGATACTGCCTCAATCCTCTTCCAAACAAACCCAAAAAAATGACCTGGTCACGGGAGAAAACAACTTCAACACCCATTGAGAGCTCCTTTGTCCTCTCATAGAATTCAGAGGCACTTTCGTGGGGAACAATCGCCTCGGAGTAGATCCTTTCAGTTGTCAAAGCTCTCAAGGGGTAGAGTCTCCTTTCCCAGAACCTTTTGCCAAATTCGGAGCCATTGTCTTCCCCCTCATAGCAAACGAGCAGGGTATCCTTTTCGCCGAATTTTTCAAGGGCCAGGTGTCTTTTGTCCTTGAAATTTGCATGATAAGCTCCTTCGATTTTATTAATTGCCTCCTCAAAGCTGCATTCCAAGGCTTCGCTTCTTATTGGACTATCATCTCTTAGCTTTATACATGCCCTTAATATTATTCCTGTAGTCCCGTAGGCTCCGACGTAGTATTTTAGCCTCTCGCCATCGACCCTCTTAATGCCCCTGAAATCCGCAACTTCCAGCCACTCAACGTTTTCCATCACACTCCCGTATTTTAAGCTCCCTATCCCGTATCCATTCTGGGCTATCCACCCCCCTACTGTAGAGACCGTGGCGCTGGAGGGGTAAACCCTCAGGGATCTTCCGTGCCTTTTAGCTGCCCTCTCGAGTTCCTGCCATACTGCACCGCTATCCGCAATTACGGAGTCATTCTGAAAGCTGAAATTCGCCATTAATTTCATGTCCAGAACTATGGAATTTTCCAGCGGAACGCAACCGCCGTAGCCCGAAGTTCCGGAGCCGCGGGGCACTATCGGAACCTCAAACCTTTCCGCGATCTCGAGGATTTCGATCACTTCTTCATCATTCCTTGGCTGAACGACGCAGATCGGGGTCTTTACAAATCTCGAAAGCTGCTTAGGAATGGTTAAAAAATCGTATCTGTATATCCAAAGGACTGCAGGGTGAGTTTCGACTTTGCACACCCTCGATAAAGCAGAGTGAAGTGCCCCATCCACAGAAGATCTTCCAAAACTTCCTTAAATAGCTTTTTATATAACTATAAATTGTTCCTTTAGCCGAAGCTAATTTTATATGCATAGCGGTCAAATAATTCTGATGAAGCTCGATATTGAAAAGCTTCGATTCGGCACAGAACTCGTCAAGAGGGGATTCGCAAAGATGCAGAAGGGGGGAGTAATAATGGACGTAACGAATGCAGAGCAGGCGGTGATAGCAGAGGAAGCGGGAGCCGTGGCTGTGATGGCGCTTCACAAAGTCCCCGCAGACATTAGAGCGAGTGGAGGGGTTGCAAGGATGGCGGATCCGAAGAAAATAGAGGAGATCATGGACGCAGTGACCATTCCAGTGATGGCGAAGTGCAGAATAGGGCACATAGCAGAGGCAAAGGCTTTGGAGGCGCTCGGAGTTGATATGATAGACGAGAGCGAAGTTCTCACACCAGCGGACACCTTCTTCCACATATACAAGAAGAACTTCGTGGTGCCTTTTGTCTGCGGTGCAAGAAGTCTCGGAGAGGCTGTGAGGAGGATATGGGAGGGGGCAGCGATGATCAGGACGAAGGGCGAAGCTGGAACTGGCAATGTTGTTGAGGCTGTGAAGCACATGAGGCTCATAAATCAGGCTATCTACACGCTGAGAAAGCTGCCAGAAGAGAGGATCGAAGAGGTTGCGCTAAGGTATGCTTCAAGATACGCGGAACTCTCCAAGCTTGTAAAGGAGGAAATGGGGGTAGTTTTGGAGGCTGAAATCGTTTACGAGAATTTCACGCTAAGCGAAATCGTTGAAGGAATCCACGAGATCCTTCTCGAGATAAGAGAACTTGGCAGGCTGCCTGTTGTGAATTTCGCTGCAGGCGGCATTGCGACACCAGCTGATGCAGCTCTGATGATGCAGCTCGGCGCTGACGGCGTTTTCGTCGGCTCGGGTATTTTCAAATCCTCAAATCCGCAGAAATTTGCAAGAGCGATTGTTGAGGCAGTGGAGCACTATGATAAGCCAGAAATCGTTGCTGAAGTCTCGAAGGAGCTTGGAGACCCAATGAGGGGCCTGGAAGTTTCTAAGCTGAGCGAAGGAGAGCTGCTGCAGACTCGCGGAACATGAAGGTGGCTGTAATCGGAGTTCAGGGAGACGTTGAGGAGCACATCATCGCGACAAGAAATGCGATGGAGAACCTTGGAATCCATGGTGAAGTGGTGCCTGTAAGAAAGCCCGGAGTGATTCCGGAGTGCGATGCGATAATAATTCCGGGCGGAGAGAGCACGACAATCAGCAAGCTGATCTTCAAGGACTCCATTGCCGAAGAGATCTTGGAGTTCGCAAGAGATGGGAAGATCATGGGCACTTGTGCGGGGCTGATAGTTCTCGCAAAGCATGGTGACGAGCAGGTTGAGAGAACGAGGACGAGGCTTCTGGGTTTGCTTGACGTTAAGGTGAAGAGGAATGCATTCGGGAGGCAGAGAGAGAGTTTTCAGACAAAGCTTCAGATGAAGTACGTCGGCGAGGTTGAAGGTGTTTTTATAAGGGCTCCGATCATTGAAAGTGTTGGTGAGGGAGTTGAAATTCTCGCAAAGTTTGAAGAGAAAATTGTTGCTGTAAAGCAAGGCAGGATTCTCGGATTAGCTTTTCATCCAGAGCTTTCCTCCACGAAGGTTCACGAGTATTTCCTAAGTCTTTAATTTTTGTCTAAAGGTAGCCGAATTCGGCCAAATAGTAGTAGATTTCGGTTAGAAAGTGGTTCAGGGACGTGAAGGGGACGATTATGCAACCGCTGTGAAAGTATATGGCATCGTCTATGAAGGAGATTATGACGGGCACGGCTTTTTTTCCTGAAACCTTCGAAAATCTTTTGCAGCGTTCCGAATGCTTCTCAGCTTCTTTCTTCAGCTGAGAAACCCTGTATCTGTGTCCAGAATACAGCTTTGCGTCCAGACAGAGAAGAATGTTTCCTCTCTCAGCGACTACGTCTATTTCCCCTCTACCAACATCATCTTTGAAAAAATGGTGAAACGAAGTTTTGAAACCGTGCTCCTCGCAGATCTTTCTCACTTCTACCTCAAAGTCCTGCCATCTCATCAAAAAATTAAAGAACAAGCTGATAGGACTGGAAGAGGACGTCGGCGTTCAGCTTTCCGTGAACGTAGGTCTTGCCAGTCGAGAGATCGTTTACTGCTATCTGCGCGGGGGCAAAGAGGTTTGGATCGATCTTGTAGAAGTCGTAGTTCGCGGCCTTGAAAATCTCGTAGAATGGTTTTCCATAATCCTTGCTCGTGTTGCTCGGAACGTTCTTCAGGATCTCGTCGTATTTTTTAACAGTGAGGAAAACACTACCGTAGTACATCATGCTGTCGTTCGTGGCTCCCATTGCTTTGAGATCGTTCTCAAGCACGGGCGCAATCGGGCATTTTCCTGCGCCGCTTACAATAAGCTTCGGATCATAGCCTATTTCTGTCATCTTGTAGATCGCAGTCTCAACTATTCTGCCCGAGATCTGAACGCTGCCAACGATGGAAGCTGTTGGAGCTACGACCGCGTAGACATCTTCGGCATCAACATCGCACTCCTTCGCGATGAAGTCGATGACCTTCTCGTCTGGTAATTTGTTCGCCTCCAGCGCAATAACTGCAACGTCCGCATCATCCTCGTATTCTATCTTCTCGTAAGTCTTCTTTGGCTTCAAAGCGAGAGCCCTCGCAGGCCCGCTTCCCATTGCAAAGTATTTCTCCACCTTTATGGCCCATCCAGCCTTCTGGCTGCCGAGACAGGCAATTGCGGGATGGTCTGTGTATTCTGTTATGAACGCGAAGGGGACATCCCTGATCGTGTCCACGACTATGTCCACGTCTGCAAGACCGCCCATGCAGACCTGCGTGTAAAGAATTCCTGCCTCATAGCTTCCCGGAACGTTTACACCGCAGTCAATAACTGTCGCATCATTTTCGAGTCTCTTGGACTGTATTCTGAGCTCCTCCTCGTAATCCAGCATCGTCTCCACAATTTCAAGGGCTATTTCATTTACGCTCAGCATACCATCACCTCACCCTCAATGACTTTTCAAGTTTTTATTCTTTCCCATTCAATTATGGCTCTTCCTCATTCTCGGCCTCTTCCTCGCCTGAGGTAATGCTTGTATCCTTCACACCCATAAGGGTCAAATACTCCCTCAGCATCCTCGGAAACTTCGAAGCTTCGACGAATCTCAGCCCGAGCTTTTCACTCCACTTCTTTATTCCTATATCGCTGCTAACAACTCCCGCCTCGAGTTCCTTGGCAAGAAGAAGAACATCGAGGTCTGGGGCGCTGTCGAGCAATCCCTGTCGCATCACCGTGCGAAATCTGTCCCTGAATTTAGATATCAAATTTCCAATGTCTTCTTCGAGCTTTTCTGACGCTCTCGAGATTGCGGATGACTCGAGAATGAAGTCCTCGGCAAGCCTTCTGCTCCTGTTAATTTTTTGCCTCACTGAAATTATGTACTCGTAGAATATCGCCGCAGGAATCTTTACCTCATACCTGTTCGGGGTCTTCTTAACGAGCCACGTGTCGAGCTTCACAAAGGTGTTCTCATCGCACTCATTCCTTCGAAGAAAGCTTGAAAGCTCTGAGTAAACGGAGGGATAGGGGATGTAACAGCTTATATCAAGCTTCAACCTCGCAAGGGCGATTAGATCGAGAATTTCGTTCGCGGATTCGCAGATGGACGTATAGCTTTCTTTCTCCCTCATCCCCGCATCCGTAATTGCGGTCGTGTCGAGAACGAAGCGCTGGCGCATTTAAACTGTTTTAGCATGGAGAAATAAATATCTTTCGAAGCCATCGACGATTTCCCGGGAAGGGAAAGCAGTTATATTACCCAGGAGTAGCTGATCCGTGGAAGTGCTTCGCAGATTGCCCACAGTGCTGACAGCTGAAGAGCTGCTCGACAAGATATTCGGAAGGAGCTCCAAGGTTAGCGGAGGAAACGAGAGAGAGCGGATCGTGAACAAGCTTTCGACGATCTCAAACGTCTCCAAGGATTACTTCAATCGGATAATAAGCTCTCACCCGAACTACGAATCTTTGCCAGGCTTTTACCGGGATATGGTTGATTTAATAGTCGGAATCGAAAAAATGAAGAATTCTTTGGCCTCTCTTTCATGGGCAGACTCGATGATACATAAGATCGTCTCGAAGAGCATTGAAAGGATCAGAAGGGGTCAGAATCCAGTAGCGGTTTACAGGAGCGCGTGCGGTAGAATTGCTTCGGTTATCGAGGACATAGATGAGGACCTGAAATTCCTGAATGAGGCAAAGAACAAGCTTCGTGAGATCCCCACGCTCAGGGATATGCCCACAGTGGTCGTCGCGGGATATCCAAATGTCGGAAAGTCAAGCCTTGTCTCCTTAGTTTCGACAGCGAAACCAGAAATTGCTGAATACCCCTTCACCACGAAGAAAATATACATAGGCTACACAAAGGACCTGCAGCTCATTGACACACCCGGTATTCTCGATAGACCGCTTGCGAAAAGAAATGTCGTCGAAAAGAAGGCTATTCTCTGCCTGAAGCATGTTGCCGATGCAATTCTATTCGTTATAGACCCAACAGAAACGTGTGGATATCCGCTGAAGAGCCAGCTATCGCTTCTCGAGGAAATAAGAAGGATTTTTGGAAAGCCAATTCTTGAAGTTTACAGCAAGGCAGATCTGCACGACTTCAGAGACAGAATGGCGTTTTCGACAAAAAATGGAGAAGGGGTCAAAGAAATAATGGAAGAAATAACAAAACTTGCGGTAAAAATTCACTCGCAGACGTCGACCTTTAT
>CAZZIT010000033.1:0-2493 GCA_964654365.1 uncultured archaeon | reverse complement strand
GAGTGGCCCAGAATCGTGGATGGAAAAGTTGTAGGTGGCGAAGGAGTGGCGAGGGACATAACGGAAAGGAAATTGCTCGAAGAAGAGCTCGAGAAAACGAACAGGGCGATGCAGATACTGATCCAGATAAACCAGCAGGTCTTCAGGGAAAAGGACGAGTATACCCTTCTGCAAAGGGTTTGCCAAATCCTAAAAAGCTTTGGAATCAAAGCTTACGCCTGGCTTTACGAAGCTGGAAAAATCGTCGAAGCGACGCCTTTTTCTTCGAGCTGCTGTATTAGGGGAATTGTTGAGTTTAAATACGCGGTCTGCAACTGCGAAATGGCAAATGAAAAAAGTCTGATAATTCCAATGACCTATGAAGGTAGAATTCTCGGCATATTGGCCCTTTGCAACATCGGAGAGCTTAGCGAGAGAGAAATAAAGATATTCTCGCAGTTAAGTGAAGATCTCGGATTTGCGATAAACCACTACAGAACCGAGAGGGAGAGAAAGATTATGTCCAATATACTCCTCGAGAACCTCAGGCAGTTTGAAAACCTCTCAGACAGGCTCAGAAATCCACTTGCAATTGCTCTGGGCTACGTAGAAATTGCGAAGGAGGTCGGAGAGGAAATAGCGCTTGCAGAGATCGAGAAGCAGCTGAGGAGAATCACTGAAACGATAGAGGAACTCAGGTATCACGAGATTCTGACCTTCTTGCTGACAAAAAGGGAAAAATGAAGTCATTTTATATAAACCGTCGCAGTTTTGGGAGCCTTCCCGCCCTTTATGAAGTGGTAATGGGCGTAGGTCATCACTTCCCCTTCGCTTATCACTTCAGCATCGACGAGCTCGCCGATGAAGAGCGTGTGCGTGCCAACGTCGCACTCTCCCTTGACTTCGGCTTCGAGGATGGCAACTGAATGATCGAGAACGAGCGGCGCTCCCGTTTTGCCAATTTTAAATTTAACGTCCTCAAACTTGTTCACATCTCTGCTGCTCTTGAACCCGAATTTTCCTATGAACTGCATGGGTGTCTCTTTTTCAAGAACGCTTACGCCAAAAACCCTGCTGCTCTTCACGAACTCGTGGGTTGCGTTTTTCTTGTTCAGGCAGACCGCAACCTTCGGAGGTTCGGAAGTGACTTGGAAAACGGTGTTCGCAATCTGCCCTGCAAAGCTTTTATCCTTCACCGAGGTAACGATGTAAAGCCCGTAGCTAATCTTGTAAAGAGCTGAAAGGTTCATTCTTCACCTCCAAATTTCCTCTTTCCGAGTTCAGCATCTAAAAGGAGGAGAATTCCGCTATCGTCCTTGCTTAGCCTGAGCTTTTCAACTATATCGCTAAAGCTCTCTTCTTCCTCAACCTGCTCCATTACGAACCACTGGAGCATGTTAAAAGTCGCATGGTCTTTTTCAGCGATTGCAAGATCCACAAGCTCGTTTATCAGCTTTGTAACCTTCTTTTCATGTTCGAGCGCGTATTCAAAGGCGTTTAGCGGAGAGTTCCAGCTTTTTGGTGGCTCTTCAATTGCATAAAGCTCAACCCTTCCTCCACGGCTCGAGATGTAGTCGAAGAACTTCATCGCGTGCATTAGCTCCTCCTTCCACTGCACCTTCATCCAACTTGCAAAACCCTTAAGCCCCAAGGAATCGAAATAAGCTGCCATCGAAAGGTATAGGTAGCCAGAATATAGCTCGCGGTTCAGCTGCTGGTTCAGAGCCCTGACGATTCTATCTCCAATAACTGCCATACCATCACCGAATTACCTAATCTTTAAATCGATTTAAATCTTTCTTAGTATTGAGCAAAGCCTCACAAACCGAACCCACGAGGCAAGCCGCTAAAAATAAAACTGCAATTTAGGCTACCAAACTGAGAACGAGTTTTAAAAGAACTGCTTAGCCTTTTTTTAGATTAAATTCAGGTCAGACTCTTGGCAAACGACTCTATTGCCTCTTTAAGGCTTTTTCTCGTGAATGGTTTTTCTATTATTCCTTTTGCCCCAACACTGAGCAACTCTTTTCCCCTACTCCTCGCAAATGCCGTTATACCAAAGATCACGGCATTCGGATCAAGCCTCAGGATCTCCTTTGTGGCTTCAACTCCATCCATTCCAGGCATGTTTATGTCCATCAAAACGAGATCGGGCCTAATTCTCATGTAAATCTCCACCCCCTCGAGCCCGCTCGAGGCTTCGTATACCTCGTGCTCTTTGAGCATGATCTTTACGATTTCCCTGATGCTCTCGTCATCGTCCACGATCAAAATTCTCATGATTACAATTGTGGTAATTAGTGGTAATAAACTTTTCCTTACACACCTGAAATTTTTAGAACCCTTCCGCTCCTCAGTTGGCTTTGAAGAACTTCTTCACCCCTCAGATAGACCTGCTCTGGAAAGACGGCCTTGAATCCCTCGTAGGGCGTCCAGCCGCAATTTGAATGAAGCTCTTCCGCCCTTATTTCATTCACTTTTTTCAGATCAAAGATCGCGAAGTTTGCAAACTTC
>CAZZIT010000032.1:0-4338 GCA_964654365.1 uncultured archaeon | reverse complement strand
ATCAAGGCTATCGCAGTATCCAGCGCACGATCTCAACGTTTTAGGACTTTTGGGTATTTTAGAAATTAGCTGTAAGGGAAAAATGCTGGATCCAAACCTACAACTTGCAGATTTCTCTTCCGCTGTATTTGCAGCAATAGCGATTCTATCTGCGCTGATAGAAAGGGAAAAAACCGGAAATGGGAAGTTTATCGATATAAGCATGCTGAGGTCGGCATTTTTCTCGGTTCCAATCCACACAACTTCGATCCTCAACGGACTTGGAATTCTCCCCGTTTTTGCGAGAAATCCTGCATACGGGATTTACAGGACTTCAGACGGTTTTATAACCCTTGGAATTATTGCGGAGGAGCATTTCTGGCAGAGATTATGCAAGGTGCTTGGTTTTGAATTTGAGATATCCATGCTCGAGGTCTTCGATCGATATGAGGAGCTTAGAGATCTAATAGGTGCGAAGATCGAGAAAATGAGCACGAAAGAGGCGATTGAACTTCTTCAATCCGCAGACGTGCCGGCTTTTGAGGTTTTAAGCCTTGAAAAGCCAGAGAAGATCGAGGAATTGCTTGGAGAGAGCATAATCGAGGAAATAGAGTTTGAAGGCGAGAAAATAAAGGTGGCCAAAAATCCATTCGGGGTTTGATCATGGGTATAGTGGTTGGTGGTGGAAAGTTTGGGCTCAAAGCAGCAGAATTCCTGCTGAGGGGCGCAGAGATTTCATTCTTCTCGACAGCGATCCCGATTGTGAGGTGGCTAAAAAAACTTGGAATCAAAATAAAAGAAGCTAAGGCAGAAAAGCTCGTTGAAATAGCCGAAAAATTGAATCCCGAATGGATATTCCCAACTGCTCCTGTTCATTTGGTTGCAGAAGCCATTAAAGATTACTTTGAACCTTGGAACGAGGTTATCAACTGCATTCTTTCGGGAATCCCACCCAAACTTGTGGTCTCGCAACCGCCTGCAGCTGCCATGGTGTGATCACGGCTTTACGGAAAAGGGGGCTGAAGGAAGATCTAAATAGCCAGTCCTAAATAATCAAAAGTTAGCGAAATTTTATTATATTCTATCCCGAAATCGAAGCCATGGTAAAGATTGTCGATCTCACACTTAGAGATGGACACCAATCGCTGCTTGCAACGAGAATGCGGACGAGGGACATGCTTCCCATACTAGAAAAGTTCGACTCTGCAGGAATTTACTCTTTCGAAGTCTGGGGAGGTGCAACTTTTGATGTATGCCACCGATTTCTGAATGAGAATCCCTGGGAGAGGCTTAGGGAGATTAGGAAAAGGGTGAAGAACACATTTTTACAAATGCTGCTCCGAGGGCAAAACCTCGTGGGTTATCGCAATTATCCAGATGATTTGGTTGAAAAGTTCGTGAAAAAGACCATAGAGAATGGTTTGGACATTTTTAGGATCTTTGATGCCTTAAACGATGTAAGAAACCTTGTGGCTCCAATAAAGTTTGCAAAGAAGTATGGAGCGAATCACGTTCAGGGTACGATATGCTACACGATCTCGCCCGTGCACACGATCGAGAATTATGTGGAAATAGCAAGGCAGCTTGCAGAGCTTGAGGTCGACTCGATCGCGATCAAGGACATGGCAGGAATGCTTTCACCTAAGGTTACTTACGAGCTTGTAAGAGCTTTGAAGAAGGAGATTGACCTACCTATCAACGTTCATTCCCACTACACAAGCGGAATGGCTTCGATGAGCCTTCTTAAAGCTGTTGAAGCCGGGGCAGACATCATCGACACCTGCATGTCCCCGCTTGCATGCGGAACATCTCATCCTCCAACGGAAAGCATCGTATTTGCGCTCGAGGAGCTCGGCTACAAAACTGGAGTTAAATTGGACGTACTTATGGAGGTCAGGGATTACTTCATGAAGATCAGGGAAAAGTATTCGGGCTACATCGATCCCCTTTCAACGATACCCGACACCAATGTGCTCGTCTACCAGATTCCAGGTGGCATGTTCTCGAACATGATCTCCCAGCTGAAGGAGCAGAATGCTCTCGAAAAACTGCCAGAAGTGCTGAGAGAAGTTCCGAGGGTAAGAGAAGACCTTGGATATCCACCTCTTGTCACCCCGACAAGCCAGATCGTTGGAGTCCAAGCGGTGCTGAACGTGCTTATGGGAGAAAGGTACAAAGTAGTGACGAAGGAGACAAAAGATCTCGTAAAGGGGATGTATGGAAGAACGCCTGCACCAGTAAAGCCAGAAATAGTGAAGAAAATCCTAGGGGACGAGAAGCCGATTGACTGCAGACCAGCAGATCTGCTTGAGCCAGAGTTCGAGAAGAGAAAAAGAGAACTCGAGGAGAGGGGAATCGAGGCCACAGATGAAAACGTGCTCATCTATGCTTTATTCCCCCAGACAGGACTTCAGTTCCTGATGGGGCAAACGAAAGAAGAGCCTTTCCCCTCAACCACGAAGAAAGTTGAGGGGAGCTTCGAAGTTGTTGTGGATGGAGTAAAGTATTCCGTGAGCGTGAAGCCGAGGTAATTTTTTATTTTCTTCAAACGATTTTCGGGAGAAACTTGAAATATTTTGAGTTCAAGCAAAATCATGGAAGAATTTGCGGAAGCGGAAATCATAGCGGAGAAGCCAACGCTCAGGAATCCCGTTCTTCTGACAAGCTTTCCTGGAATCGGTCTTGTCGGCACGATTGCGACGGGTTACTTCATAACAGAACTGCAGCTTGAAGATTTGGGGATCCTGGATTCAAGCGCGATTCCACCAGTGGCGACGCTTTACGAGGGAGTGGTTCTTCCCCCGATAAGGATTTACCAGTCGCAAGAACTAAACTTTCTTCTAATACATTCCGATGTGCCAATAATTCCGCAGATAGCCTACGAGATCAGCAGGGTGATAGTTGATTGGGCAATGGAGGTCAATGTCCGACGAATTTTCTCTCTTGCAGGTATAGCTACTTTTGAGGACAAAAAGAGAGTTTTTGGAGCAGTTACACACAAAGAACTGCTTGCGGAAATCAAGGATCACGTGGAGATCCTGAGGACAGGAACAATTTCAGGTGTTGCCGGAAGCATACTGAACGAATGCATCGCGGTGAAGTTCCCCGGAATAGCTTTGCTTGGCGAAACGTCTGGTTTTAATCCTGATCCGAGGGCTTCAGCAAATTTGATCGGAGCGCTGAACAGGATACTAGGCTGGAATATAAATGTTCAGAAATTACTACAAGAAGCGGAATTCATTGAGGCGCAGATGCAGAAGCTTGCGGAGCAGACTGTGGAGGAAGTGAAAAAGGAGGAATTTCCGATGTACAGGTGAGAGAATGAGGTGCTACGTTCTGAGCGGAATGGCAAAGGGAATCATCGAGGACATCATGAGGGGGAACGTGAGAACGATAGAGCTCAGGAGCGCTCACAACATTGCAACTGCCCTCAGGGTAAACTTGGGGGATTGCGTTTTCCTGACGTATTCCAAAACGAGCGACCTCACAAGAGGGGTGAGCGGTATAATTGCAGAGGTCGCGGGAAAGGAAGTCGTGAGGCAGTCCCTCTTCTACTCCTCGCCCCACTACATCGAGGAGAGCGAGATGGCTGTCGTTAGGCTTAGGCTGAATCCGAGAGGTGTTGGAAGGATAATACAGATAAAGTCTGGCGAACTGCTCGAACCGATTGAAGCTGAGGTCGTTGAGGTTACTCACTTCACAGCTTGGTAGCCTGAAGCCTTTTCTTTAACTCCTGTCCGAACTGGTGAGCAGCGGAGATTGGCAGTGGTAGCTTACCCTTCATGCAAATCCTGACTATCTCAAGAGCAGTTTCCGGGGAAACGAAGCTGCCAGGGGAAATGTAAATCTCCCTGCAATTTTTACATCCTTTCAGGGCATAGCCTATTATCCTTTCACCGTCCTTAATCGGCCTGAACTCTCCCTCGCCCTCTACTTCTCCGAAAAGCCTTTTCTTCGTGACTCCTATCGCCGGGGTGTTCGTCCTGATCGCGATATAAGTTGCAAGACCGCATTTCCTCGGGTGGGCAATTCCGCTGCCGTCCACGATTATCACGCTCTTCTCCGATATCAGCTTTGAAACGGCATTGACCGCTGGATCCCCCTCTCTAAACATCAGAAATCCCGGAATGTACGGAAAGTCAACTTTTTCGATGGAAAAATTCCTCTCAACTTCCCTAAGTTCGGGAAATTCGAATTTAACAGCGCATGAAATTATACTCTCTCCCAGAAATGTCTGGTCGACCCCGATGACGTATCTTATTTCCGAAACACTGTATCTGTCTCTGAGCTCGACCCTATCTGCAAGCTGTAATTGGAGCTCTTTAAGTTTCTCCAAATTCATCCGAAGCACTTCCAGAA
>CAZZIT010000031.1:0-8459 GCA_964654365.1 uncultured archaeon | reverse complement strand
TAGAGCTTCCGGATTCCTTATCACATCTCCTCCAACGGAAGGCTCAATGTATTCCCCGTTAAGGGCTCTGATGAGATTTTCAAGCTCCGCTGCATTGTTTGAAAAGTTATCTGCAATTTCTTTGCAGTAATTCAGGGTTTTCTCGAATTCAGCTCTGGTCTTTCCTGAGAAAAACTCTTCCACTATCCTCTTTGCTTCTTCATCTATTTCTCTCATTTTTCTTGGATCTCCTGCAATTTCCTCGAATTTCAGACCTTTTTTCTCCGCTATGATTCTGTGAAGCGATTTAATTTCGCCCCTGTCGTATCTGCTCAGAAGAAGGGCAAAATCCTTCATCTCGTTTGCCTCGTATCTTTTACCAAGAACGTGAAGCCCCTTCGGGATTATTGAACGCTTGTACTCGTAAATTCTGGCCTCAAGCTTTTCAATGTCCTTTTCCATTCCCAGTCTTTCAGCCAGCTCGAAGATCTTTGCCTTCGCTGCGTTGGCCCTTGCAGGGTTCTTTTCAGCTCTGAAATCCTCTATGAGCTCCTCAAGCCTTGCGTATTCATCGTATAGCTCTGCAGTGGTGTATGGCGGGGAATTGTAGCTCAAAAGCGTTGCATAGCTCCTTCGTTTGGCAATCGTGGCTTCTGAAACATTTGTTACGTGGTAAACGTATATGTGCGGCACCGAGGATATGAGTACGTCGGGCCAGCATTTTGAGCTCAGACCGCACTCCTTTCCCTTCATGAACTCGAGCGTCCCGTGGGTGCCAAGATGTATTATAGCATCAGCTCCGAAGATCTTTTCGAGCCAGAAGTAGAATGCGAGGTACTGGTGGTGCGGCGGTTTTGTTTTGTCGTGCACAGCAGAAAGTAAATCCTCGCTACTTTCAATTATTTTCCTCCTCGAGGGCTGAATCCCGATTGCGATGTTCCCGAGCAAAACAACCGGGATCAGAATTCCATCTTCGTCGACCATTATATCTCCCGGCGGTTCTCCAAAGTTCTCCACGACCTCTCTTCTCAGATCCTCTGGAAGCTCATAGAAAAATTTTATGTAATCGCTTTTGCTCAATCTCGGACATTCTATTGCTTTTTCCGAGAATAGCTTTGGATTGAAGAGCTTTTTCTCGAGGAGAAGTTCTTTTACGTTCATCCTTTCAACCCTGTAGCCCTCATCCCTTAGTCTTTCAAGGACCGCCTTCAGGCTTTCGAATGTGTCTAAGTATGCTGCATTGCCCAGATTCTCCTCGCCGGGCGGGTAGTTGTAGATGACTATTGCAACCCTCTTCTCCGAATTGGGCTTTTGCCTTAAACTCACCCATTTCTCTATCCTTTCGCAGAACCTCTCGATCCTGTCTGCAATGGGAACAACTTCGTCATCATGGATCCCAGCTATTGGCACAGGCTCAACTGCGCCGTCCATCTCGGGCAGTGTAACGCTTGCAAATAAGTTGACGATGCTCAGCCCTCTCTGCTCCCTATCCCAGTCAGATAGCTTCTGGTTGAACATCAAAGCTGGTGTGAAAATCTTTGCCCTCTTTCCCTTCAGCAGCTCGATTGTTTTCCTTGGATCTCCCCCCATGGGACCACCGTTCAGTCTGAACCAGAGAAGGCTAACTATGGCATCGACATCGTTCAGGAGCTCAAGGGCATTCAGGTTCAGAATTCCATCGCTGTAGACAGGAGCTACGCTGATATTTTTGTCTTCAAACCATTTAACGATTTCCTCCAGAGTTTTCTGGCACTGTTCGAAATGCATACCGCCGTAAAAAACGATTCCAATTTTTGGCCTTTCAGCGACAGGTCTGAAATCGAAGCCGTGGGCTGGATGGTAAAATCCGAACTCTGGAAACTCTTCTGGCTCTGCAGCTTTTACATCAAGCCCCTTAACTTTACAAAGGTGCAGGAACATGTTTCTGTAGTTTTCGAAGCCCCCATTTGCCCAGTATCTCAGCGTTTTAACATAGTTTCTTGCATCCTTAAGCACACCAAAGGGCAGGATTTTTCCTGCTGTTTCAATTGCCTTCTGTATGCTTTCAATTCTCTTCTTTAGAGACGCCGGATCGGAAACAAAAGAAGAAGCAGCCTTAGCCGGCATTCTGAACTTTCCCAGCTTCGCCTTGGCAGCAAGGCTGCTTCCGCCGACCAGGCATATCAGGTCCTTTTCTCCGAAATCAATTTCGTTCAGAATCCCGGGATCGCCGCGAACATCGATTGCGATGATATCCGCCCAGTCAACAAAACTCTGCACTTCCGCAATCTTATATTTCGGCAGATCGTATGAGTATATCAGGTTTACGTCACAGAATTCTGACACGCTTTCCATTGCTTTCTTCAAACTTTTGTTAACAATTGTTGATATCAGCAGTATTTTTATTCGCTTGCTCATAACTTCCACTCATCTTCTGCGATAAAAATTTTTTGAATTCACGTCAGATAGATTTGCAACAATAGTTCGTTTTCATCGATCGCTTTTTCGCCGTTTATCCATTCCCAGTACTCCGAGACTGTGAGCAAAAAGTATGGCTCCAAGAACTGCATTGGCTTGTAGCTTTCCTTGTAGACAGCATTTTTCTTCACCGCTTCAACCTCCCTGAAAGCGGGGTCCGATTTTATGTCCTCTTCTGTATACGGGGCGTAGTAGCTTATTATCCAGATTTCCGGATTCTCCTTCACTATCCACTCCTTGCTAACCTGAACCCAAGTTGAGTTGCACTCTGGGGAAACAACCTTTCCTCCGGCGGAATTTATGAAGATGACGTAGGGCTGATCCGAAGCGTTGCAGGCTATGTAAGTGGGAGTTGAGAAGGAATAGAGAACCTTTACGTCTCTATTTTTCTTTTTTGCCTCGAAATATTTCCATTTCTCCTCGATGTATCCGCAAACCTTCTCGGCTCTATCTCTTGCATCGAAGATTTCTCCGAGTAGCTTGGCCTGTCTGCAGATGTCTTCAGGATATTTGTTTATGTATCCAATCCTCACTATCGGGATGCCGAGTCTTTCGAACTTCTTCGCATTCTCCTTGTAGCCAGGTGGCTCATCCCAGAGCACTATGAGATCGGGCTTTAGCGCAAGAATCGCTTCTTCGTTTATCCTGTTCATGTCACCCACAGACGTTATCTTTCCCACCTCTGGATCGATTTTGAGTATGACAGGATTTTTCTTTGCGAGATCGGAAAAGGCTACGACCCTTTCCTTTATCTTGAGCGCATAGACCCAGGATTCGCCTGAAAGAAATACGACCCTTTTTGGTGTTTCATTCAGAACTATCCTGTTTCCTGCCATGTCAGCGATTTCTATCACTCCCTTCGTATCCTCCAATTTCTGCGCGCAGCAGCTAAGGGCTACGATGACCAGAAAGATTGCAAAATAGACCCATTTCATTTTACCAGCCTCCAGGCCTTTAAAACGTCGGAAATTTTTTCCCCCCACTCATCAACATCTTGAGGGGAGAGAAACTCTACGGCGCTTCCTTGAACATCCCCAGCTATTTCATCCTCCAGAATCCCCTCAATTTCCCCGTAGATCTCCCTCAACCTCCTAAGCTGCTCCTCTCTCGCATTCCAGATTCCCCTCTCATTGGCCTCGATCAGTCTTCTGACGATCTCCTCGAGTGCGTAAACGTTGTTTTCCTCAAAGAATTTTCTCATCTCCTCATCAAGAATATATTTTTCGGCAATTTCCTCGAAAATCCAGTCATCAACAAGCCTTGTTGTTGCAGACCAGCCGTAGAGATGCAGTATCTTTTTTGAGAACTCGTTAGCTCCTCTGTATCCGTGTTTCTTCATTTCCTCAATCCATAAAGGATTCAGGATTTTTGCTCTCGATATTCTCTCGATCTCTTCCCTTATCTCCCTTACCTTAGTCTCGGAAGCGTCAGTTGTGTCCGTGATGCAGATTTCAACCTCTCCCCTCAGCTGCTTAACCGTGGCGTAAAATCCCCCGTGCTGTGCAAAGTAACCGCAGCAGTTCGTCAAATCGTGCTCGTCGCTGGGATGGTTTCTGGTTACGACGTCCACGGTTTTCAGATTAAGCAGAAAAGCCTCCACCGCCTTTTTTCCGTAGAATTCTCTTGTATAACCATAGGCGCTCCATTGAACGTAGACATTTGCGAGATCTTCATCATTTCGCCATGCAGAAGCTTCGATAGCGTAATTAACGCCAGCCCCGTAGGCTCCGGGGGGCGGACCCCAGATCCTGCATCTTGCGAAATCCTTGCTAATTCCAAGTTCCGAAAGTTTTCTGAGATGTTCAAGGTAGTGTTTTCTGACAAAGTTCATCTCGGGCGGTTCATCGAGCATTACGACTTTCGCCACCGCTTCATCTATCATGTGCACGTAATTGGGAAGCGTGTCCCTCACTATGCCGCTAATTCTAACGCTAACATCTATCCTCGGCCTTCCGAGCTCATCCAAGGGAATTACCTCAAGCTTTCCGCTGTTCGGCTTAACGCCCATGAGGTACAGTATCTGGGCGAGCTGTTCCCCATCTGCCTTGTAGGCATCTATGCTCCAAAGAACTTCCCCGACCGTTTCGGGGTATCTTCCGTGCTTTTCAATGTAGTGTTCAAGAAGCTTGTTTGCAGCTTCAACTCCAACTTTCCAGGCAGATTTTGTTGGGAGGCTTGATGGATCGACCGCGAGGAAGTTTTTGCCTGTAGGGAGCACTTCGATCTTTCCACGGGTTATGGAGCCAGAAGGGCCAGGTTCGATGTAAGCTCCTGATATACCCTTAAGGAAGCCTGAAAGCTCGCCATCGGCGCATTCTTTTATCTTTTCGTAAATTTCAAGCGCCTTTCGAAAGGTTTCGAGAACTTTTTCAGCTTTTTCCTTCGATAGCTCCAAGCTCAAAATTGATCACCTCCCTAAGAACGCGATCAAGAACCTCAATATCGAGATCTTCAGATTTTATACCCTTCTCCACAAGAGTTTCGAGAACCTTCAAAGCTGTCTTTTGCAGAAAATCCATTGTTTCTAGATTCGTCATTCCGAATCTGTTGACCTCGAATGGCTTTTCTCTAAGCTCTTCGTAATCTAAACCGAAATACTCAGCAAGTGCTCTTCTCAGTGAAACCGAGTAATGGCTGTCCTTTGCCATCACCGTTGCGGCATATTCGACTGCCCTCTCCTCCTCTGAAGAGCCAAAAACATGCAGTCCGAGTTCTATCTGAGTTTCCCTGCAGCCTGTTATGTATCTGTGCAGCTCCTCAACAACTTTTTCAGGATCATTAGCTTTGAGTGAAATTTTTGCATCCTTCGCCTTTTCAAGAATTTCCTCGTAGATCTTTTGCGCCCTGTTGAGATCCCCAAGGCCTTTTGCGTGCGCAAACTGGTTTATAAGCGATTCTATGTCTTCAAGAACGTCAGCCATTGCCATTGGCGGGTATATATGGTCTATGATCGCTGCATAGCTTCGCCTTTTTGCAATAACACCCTCCATCGGATTCGAAACCGCGTAAACGTAGAGATGCGGAACGTCGTCAACGCTTATTTCGGGCCAGCAGCTCGGTGAAAGTCCAACCCCCTTGCCAGGACGGAATTCAAGGTATCCATGGGTTCCGAAGTGAATCAAGACATCGGCTTTGAAGACCCTAGTCAGCCAGCGGTAGACTGCAAACCACTGGTGGGGCGGTGTGATGGTTGGATCGTGAAGAATTCTGCATACTCTTCCATCACACGCAGAACCTGAGCAGCCAAATTTTGGCTGAGTTAAAACAACGACGTTTCCAAATCTAAGACCCGGAATAACGAATTTTCCATCGTAAACCATTCCGCCAAACTCCTTTTTGGCCCTTTTTGCAAGAACCTCTTTCGGATCCCCCCAATCTTTGATTAGCTTTTTCGCTGCATCTTCTGGAAGCTCCCTGAGCCATGAGATGTATGTCTCGTAATCCACGAATCCCAGAGCCCCTCCTCTTGTTACTACATCCTCCACGCTCGTCCATCTGAACTCGCTTATCGCCTTCGTACTCAAAAAGGTCCTTATGAGCTCTTTTCCTCTATCGGGCTCATTCTCCACTGAATATCCGAGCTCCTTCAGTTTCTTCAGCAGTCTAACAACGCTTTCAGGAACGTCCAATCCGAAGCCGACGCCCACGGAAGCTTCGAGATTCTTGCAGGGAGGATTTATAAGAATTATCGCAATTTTTCTCTCGCAAACCCTTTTTCTTCTCAGTTCGACCCATTTCTTCACCCTTTTTGCAATTAGCTCCGCATGGGCCCTAAATGACTTGTAATCCTTTTTTTCACGGATTGTGGGAAATGTGTAAACGATTGGCTCGATCAAACCGTCGATTTCGGGCATTATCACGTTGTAGACCTGGCTCAGATAGTCTATGGAGTCGCTTTCCAGCCATTCCTCCATGGACATGTAAAACGAAGTTACAGGATTCAGCACAGGAACTCCGAGCTTCTTTAAAATCTCAGTTTTCCCCTTTAGGAGAGAAAAATAGCTCAAATTTACAATCGCGTCAACCAATGGCTCTCCATTTATGAAGAAGAACCTTTCCATGCTATCGAAAACGTCGGGAATGTCCATGAACTCGTCCCTGAACTTCCTCGTGAACACTGCTATAACTCCCAGCCCTCTTTTCTCAATTTCCCTTATTAACTCGTCAACGTATTCAGCTCCGCCAAAAAGAACGTGATTTCTGTACGCAATGATACCAACCAAGGGTCTTTTCCCATAGATTTTCAGGTAATCCTCGAGTTCTTCAAAAATTCCGATGTCCGGATGGTAAATCCCGTGCCATGGGACTTTTTTCACTTCTGGAACCTCGACATCAAAACCTAGCTCCTTAAGGATGAGGTGAACCAATCCTGAGAAGTTATCCCTGCCTGCAGTTATCCAGAACTCTCTTGCCTTCAAATAGGAATCAAAGCTGGTTTTGCTGGGATATTCAGGGTGAATGGAGATCACAACCTTTGTAGCAGGATTCTTTAAAACTTCAGCAACTTCATCGGGCAATTTTCTTGAGTATACAAATAAAGCATCGCTTCTCTTCAGTTCATCAATGTAAGAAATGCATTCGGAATCGTTCACAACTCTGAATTCGAATCCGTGCTCCTTCGCTTCATCATGCAGAACTTCCTTCAGCAGTGGAATTGCCGCTGAATCGTAGCCGATTATGAAGAAGAGCCTCATTTGCTCACCTGCGGGTATTTAATTCCGTAATAGAGTTCAAAAAGCTCGTTTGCAATTCCTTCGTAATCGACTGGCAAATCGGGATAGTAAGTCTTAGTGTGCCAGAGAATTAGCAGATGTGCAATTATCGGTTCCCAGCTGGAAAAAAGGATTTCAGGTTCTTTGTAGATCCTACCCTCTTTTACTGCTTCAACATTTGAAAAAGCGGGATTGCTCAGAAGGTCATCCTTTCCATATCTGGCAGATCTCCAGATAATCCAGACATCGGGATTCGAATCCACTATGAATTCGTGGCTCACCGTTGCATATGGCTGAGATATGTGTCTTCCAATGTTGATTCCTCCCGCCATCTCAACGATCGCGTGGGTTATCGTGCTGTTTCCTGCAATTCTGTTCTGCTCACTCCACGTATAAACGACCTTGACTCTTTTCTCAATGGGAATTTCTCCGATAAGTCTGGATATCTCCTCTCTGATTTCCTCAAGGTGGTAGATGAGTTCTTCAGCTTCCCTTTCTTTTCCGAATGTATCTCCCATCAGCCTTATCTGCCTGTTGTAATCCTCGAAATCCGCAGCCTTTGTTACAGCTATGCAGATGCCAACAACAGGTATTCCGGCGGACTCGAGTCTCTTCAAGTCTTCAACAGGAATTTCGTATCCGTATCTGGTCGATTCACCGCAGTAATAGGCTATTACAAGATCTGGCTTCAGAGAGATGATTGCTTCGATGTTCGGCCTGTTTCCGGGCCCCAAGTTCGGAATTTTATTCATATCGTACAGTTTTGGAATAACTGGATTGAGGAATGCATAATCTGTAGCTCCTACAATTTCCGCATCCACTTTTAAAGCCTTCATCAGACTCATAGCTTCGGAATTGAGAACAACAACCCTATTTACTTTCAATGGAATTGAAATCTCCCTTCCTGCCATGTCCACGATTTTTCTTTCCTTTTCTTCATGGAAGGAAACGCAGCTGCAATAAGGGAGCACAAAAAGCAAAAGCAAAAAAACTGACATTCTCTTCATAATATCCCCTCCACGAAGGCAAATCTTAATCCATCAAAAACCATAACCTTCACGTCAACTTCGTAGACCTCTTTTAGAAGACTTTCCGTTATTATCTCGTGCGGTAGGCCTACTTTCAGTATTCTGCGCTTGCTGATCAAAGCAATTCTGTCCGCATATCTGTAAGCAAGATTGGGATCATGCAGAGTCATCACGGCAGAAAGGCTTCTTTCCTTCACTATCCTTTTGATAGTCGCAAGCACTTTATGCGCGTTCCTGAAATCGAGATGAGCCGTTGGTTCGTCAAGCAGAAGAATTTTTGAAT
>CAZZIT010000030.1:0-2028 GCA_964654365.1 uncultured archaeon | reverse complement strand
GAGAACGCAAGAGTATTGCGCGATGGAAAGCTTGTCCAAGCAAATGTTCTCGTAGAGGAAAACAGGATATCGGCTATAGGGGAGTTTAAGGATAAAAGCGATTACGTGATCGACGGAAAAGGACTTGCGGTCATTCCGGGACTTTTCAACTCGCACACGCATGCAGCGATGACTCTTTTCAGGGGCTACGCAGATGACATGCCCCTTCAGGAATGGCTTGAAAAGAAGATCTGGCCCGCGGAAGCCAAGCTTAACGACGAGATCGTTTACTGGGCTTCAAAGCTCGCATGCATTGAAATGCTCAAGAGTGGTACGACTTTCTTTCTGGACATGTACTTCTTCCCCTCAGCCACCGCTAAGGCTGTGGAAGAAACAGGAATAAGAGCCTGCCTTTCATCAGCGTTTTTCGATTTCTTCAACAGAGATCTGCTTGAAATCAATCTAAAGAGGGTCGAAAAGGAGCTGAGAGAGCTTAAAGGTTACAGGGTTTTGAGGGCTGTTGCGCCGCATGCGGTATACACCGTCAGCTTAGAAGGACTGAAGAGGGCGATGGAAATGGCAGAAGAAGAGAACATTCTCGTGCACTTCCACCTTGCAGAAACCGAGAAAGAAGTCGTTGAGTTCAGGAAAAAGCATGGAAAGGGAATCGTGAGTGCACTCGACGAAATTGGATTCCTGAACCCAAGGCTGATCTCGGCACACTGCGTCTGGCTTGAAAGGGACGAGATAAGGCTCATGGCAAGAAAGGGTGTAAACGCTGTGCATTGTCCAGCGAGCAACATGAAGCTCAGCGTCGGAAAAGCTTTAAATTACCCAGAAATGAAGAATTCCAATCTAAACGTTCTCCTGGGAACAGATGGTGCCGCGAGCAATAACTCCCTTGACATTCTGAGGGAAATGAAGTTCTCGGCACTTCTCCAGAAATTCTACCACGGTTCAGATTCATTCAAAGCTACAGATGCGCTCAGGATGGCAACGGAGAACGCTTCAAAGGCTTTTGGAATAAAAGCTGGAAAAATCGAGGTTGGCTGGCTTGCGGATCTGGTTCTCCTTGATCTGAAAAAGATCCCAATGACTCCGTGCCACGATCTGGTGGCCAATCTCGTCTACTCCGCCTCGAGTGATTGTGTTGACACAGTGATAGTGGACGGAAAAATCGTTGTCGAGAATGGACACTTCGACGGTGAGGAAAAGGTTATCGAAAAGTTCTCAAAACTGGCGGAAAGTTTCTTCGGTCAGTTCAAAACATAGTATCTCCTTTTTTCATCCCATTTTAGCTTTTTTATTTTTTCCATAACTTCATCTGAAACCAGATACAATCTTTCCTCCCTGCAAACATCGTAGAAATCTGTGATGCGAACGTTGAGCCAGTCGAATTCTTTGAAAACACTTTTTGAGAGAACTCTAACTGTTTTTTCTCCAACTCGAAGCCTGACGGATTTCTTTGGAAGCTCCTTTCTAAGCCTCCACTTCGCCACAACAACTGGCTGAACAGCCCTTATAGCTGTTTCGACATCACAGCCATCGATAACGGTGCGGAGCACGATTTCTGCGATGTGATTTATTCTATCGGGAACGCCGATGATGTCTCCTCTAAGCTCTATTCTCTGCCTTCTGCACTTGATTCCCGCTTTTTCAAGCTCATCCCCGATCAGCTTTGTCAGATTCCTGTTCTCACCTTTATCCACAATCCCGCCTATAACATAGCATTCCGCCCTTTCGCCCGTGAATACTTCATCCCCATTTGGATCGAGCAGCACGACCTCATCTATGTTCCTCTCAAGCAAAAATTCCTCGAGCCTTTCGCAGTAAATTCCAGCACCAAAATCCTTCGCTGCAACAACGAGTTTTTCATCCCACATAAACTCCCTGACCGTGCCGAGAGTTTTGGTAACCTGAAGATGGATCTTCCTTTTCTCCTTATCGGAATGAAGGTCGTAAAATCTGCAGTCAACTGCAATGATTGGGAAATATCTACTTCTGATTAAATCCTCCTTTCCGAAAAGGCGATCTCCTTCTCTCCCCACA
>CAZZIT010000029.1:0-4305 GCA_964654365.1 uncultured archaeon | reverse complement strand
CCGCAGACAGTAAGATCAGGCAGCCCCTTTATGATTTCGTATATTCCAATGATCACTGCATCCGTCGGCGTGCCATCTATCGCGTAAACTTTCATTCCATCTATTTCGATCTCAAAGAAGCGAACGGGGCGCATTATGGATATGCTCCTCCCCACTCCGCTCATCTGCGTTATTGGGGCAACTACGACAACTTCATCAATCTCGCTCAGCGCGGAGTATGCCGCTCTTAAACCCTGAGAGTATATCCCATCGTCGTTCGTCAGCAGAATCATCCTTCAACCTCACACTTCGGACTATAAATCCTTTTAGAAAACGTTTTTAATTTCCGCAAAAACTTTTTTCATGAATGAAATTGAGAGGAGATGTCTCTCCGCTCTCCTCGGTATACTCGAAAATGTCTACGAGCAGATGAGGCTTGGAAATATTCCCGAACTTGAGATCTCTACGAGGACCAAGCACAACATAGAGTTCAACGAGGATTCAGGCGTATGGGTTTACGGTGACAGAAAGTCAGTAACTTCGGCTAAAACGATTAAAGGAGCACTAAAAATTCTCAAAATGGTGTATGTAATAGGTTTTCTGAAAGAGCAGCTTGCTGTAAACAAGTCCTCAACACTCAGAGAGCTTTACTACATCACCGAAGGCTGGGGATATGCCAAGTTCGAAGAGCAAGACGAGAGCGACAGACTGATCGAGGATCTCGAAATACTATCGGGCTACCAGAGAGAGCAGTTCCACATTCGCCCCGAAGAGGACGGTGCCACGATCGTTGGGCCAATAAGGATCAGGGAAGAGACCAGAAGGGGAGTGAAGGAAATCCACTGCCAGGACGACGTTGGTGAGGGTGGCTATCAGATACCAGTGAATGTGGACAAGCTGCAGTTCGTCGAGCACGATGCGAGGTTCGCAATAGCCATTGAAACGGGAGGTATGAGGGACAGACTCGTCGAGAACGGTTTTGATGAGAAATTCAATGCGATAATAGTCCATCTGAAAGGCCAGCCCGCCAGAAGCACGAGGAGGCTCTTGAGAAGGCTAAATACTGAGCTAAAAATTCCCGTCGTGGTTTTCACCGATGGCGATCCTTGGAGCTATAGAATATACGCAAGCGTTGCATACGGTAGCATAAAGGCAGCGCATCTCTCCGAGTATCTTGCGACGCCAGAAGCGAAGTTTCTTGGAGTTACTCCTTCTGACATCGTGAAGTACGATTTACCTTCGGACAGGCTCAGCGATGAGGACATAAAGGCCCTGAATGCCATACTAACTGATCCCAGATTCGACACGGATTTCTGGAAGAAAGAAATTAAACTTCAGCTGGAGCTGAACAAGAAATCAGAGCAGCAGGCTTTAGCAAAATACGGTTTGGACTACGTTACGGACGTTTATCTGCCCGAAAAACTTTCCGAAATTGGAATAATATAAATTTATTAACTTATAAATCCCAGCTCCATGAGCCTCCTGAGCTTTTCGTGCGTACCAAAGATAAGCCTGCTCGAGTGCTCGTAAAGCTCGCTTGGTGTGAAGAAACGTCTTGCGAGTCCGAGATCGATGGCTTTCATCCCAACTGCGGTCGCAACCTCTGGGAACACGTGGATCTCGGTCATCCTCGGGATTATGTAGTCCTCGCTCAGCCTGCTTTCGGCAAGTCTTGCGAGGGTATGGGCAGCGGTTATGCACATATCTTCCGTGATTTTCCTAGCTCTAACGCTGAGAACACCCCTGAAGACTCCTGGAAACACGAGAGAGTTGTTTATCTGATTCGGAAAATCGCTCCTACCAGTTCCAACGATCCTTGCTCCCGCTTCCTTAGCTTCATGTGGATAGATTTCAGGTATCGGATTTGAGAGTGCGAAGACTATCGGATCGTCTGCCATTCGTTTAACGTATTCCTTCTTGATAACTCCACCTGTGCTTGCTGCAATCACAACGTCGACGCCCCTCATAGCTTCCGCAATTCCCCCGCTCCTCTGCTCGGCATTTGTTTCTCTGCAAAGCCAGAACTTCTCGGGATTCGATATCTTCAGCTTTTCAAGGTCCTCCCTTTGCATGTTCAAAATTCCCCTGCTGTCAACGACGAACATTTTTTTCAGATCTGCTCCAGCTTTTGCGAGCAATCTGACAGTGGCAAAATTTGCAGCTCCAGCGCCAATTACAGCGATCTCGATTTCGTTAATCGATTTTCCAACCAACTTCAGAGCATTTATCAAAGCGGCAAGAGTTGCAGTAGCGGTTCCGAGCTGATCGTCGTGCCAGACCGGGATTTCAAGCTCATTCTGCAATCTATCGAGGATGCAGAAACACTTAGGTGCTGCGATGTCCTCGAGGTTTATGCTTCCAAAGCCTGGCGTCAGCTTCTTTACAATTTCTATGAATTTATCCGCATCCTGTTCGTTTATTGGAAGCGGAAAAGCATCGACACCGCCGAGAAGCTTGAATATCATGGATTTTCCTTCCATGACCGGAAGAGATGCTAAAGCGCCGATGTTGCCGAGTCCGAGGACTCTCGAGCCATTGGTTATGATCGCAACTGTGTTCCACTTGTTCGTGTACTCATAGACTCTCTCGGGTTCTTTTGCTATTTCCCTGCTCGGCTCAGCAACGCCTGGAGTGTACCAGTAGCTGAAATCGCTGAGCGACCTCACTGGGCATTTCGGCAGTATCTCAATCTTGCCTCCATACCTTCTGTGAAGGATACAAGCTTCATTCATATGCTTCACCCTAATTTCTTATTTGATACATACTTCAAGCATAAATATAAAGTTTTTGCTCCAAAATACGTATACAAAGAATTTTTATTTTTAAAAAGAAAAAATTTTTTCAAAAGACTCCAAGAAGTTTAAAAACAGAATGCAAATTTTAGCCATGGACCTTGAAAAAAAGATTGCCATCGCGACGAGAAATGCTGAGGAAGTCGTGACAGCTGAAGAGCTCAGGGTTTTGCTTCAGGAAAAGGATAAGCCGAGGGCTTACGTTGGCTACGAGCCAAGTGGCGAAATTCATCTGGGACACCTGATAACTGTGAACAAGCTTAAAGATCTGCAAAGCATTGGATTCGAAGTTATCGTTCTTCTCGCAGACATTCACGCTTATCTAAATGAGAAGGGGACCTTTGAGGAGATAAGAAAGCTTGCGGAGAAGAACATGAAAACTTTCATAGCCTTCGGACTAAACGAGAGGAATGCGCAGTTCGTCCTCGGGAGCAGCTACCAGCTGAACAAGGATTACATGCTTGATGTGCTGAAGCTTGCGAGGATCACAACGCTGAACAGGGCGAGGAGGAGCATGGACGAAGTCAGCAGAAGAAAGGAAGATCCTATGGTCTCTCAGATGATCTACCCCCTGATGCAGTCCTTAGACATAGCCTACCTTAAGGTCGATGTCGCAGTAGGTGGAATGGACCAGAGGAAGATTCACATGCTCGCAAGAGAGTATCTGCCTGCACTCGGTTACAAGGCTCCAATCTGCATCCACACGCCGATAATCTCGGGACTTGATGGCGAGAAGATGAGCAAGTCAAAGGGAAATTACATTTCAATAAGCGATTCGCCAGAGGAGGTTGAGAGAAAGATCATGAAGGCCTACTGCCCGCCCAAGGTTGTTGAGGGAAATCCCGTAATAGACCTCGCAAAGCACTACGTTTTTCCAGCCTTTGGCAAAGTGAAGGTCGAGAGGGAGCAGAAGTTTGGCGGGGATATCGAGTACGAAAGTTTTGAAGCGCTTTTAGAGGACTTCAAGAGTGGGGCTCTGCATCCAATGGATCTGAAGAGGGCCGTTGCAAGGTATCTGAACGCATTCATTGATGGGGCGAGAGAAAGGTTACAGAAACTTGGGTAGCCACAGGATAACTTTTTAAAATAGTGAAAAACTGAAGTCATGAGGCTTGCAATCGCCGGAGCAGCTGGAAGAATGGGCAGGCTTGTGGTAAAGCATGCCGTTAACGAAGGTTTCACGGTTTCACAGGCCTTTGACATCGTAGAAATAGGAAAAGATGCTGGAGAACTTGCCGGGATTGGAAAAATAGGAGTTAATATCGAGAATGAGATTGAAAGGCTCGACGCCGACGTTCTTGTTGACTTCACGAATCCGAGCGCGTGCATCAGAAATGCGAGGGTAGCGGCTCAAAAGGGAGTGAAGCTCGTAATAGGCACCACTGGCTTCAATGAAGCTCAGAAGAAGGAGCTCGAGGAGATCTGCAACAGGGTTCCAGCAGTTATTTCACCAAACTTCAGCATTGGCGTTAATGCATTCTTCAGAATTGTCGAATTTGCCTCTTCGCTTCTTTACGACTGCGACGTCGAGATC
>CAZZIT010000028.1:0-6693 GCA_964654365.1 uncultured archaeon | reverse complement strand
GCACGGAGCATTTGCACAGTGATTGCAAAGCTTTGGAACATAGAATCCACTTTCAGCCTTTGAATTCAGAAATGGATTATCCTTAGTGTTCATCACGACTTTCCTGCCGTCGAGGTAGCCCTCAATCCAGGTCCTCGAGATCGGGAGCTCCTCTGGCACGTGGTTCTCAATTTTGCAAGCTATCACGCACTTTCCGCACCCTATGCACCTCTCGACATCAATCACCATCGCATACTGTGGCGAATTTTTAGAGCTCGCAGGCGTAGAGAGAGCTGGAATAAAAGGAATTGCAAGCAGGGTCTTGATAAAATCTCTACGCAGCATGCTCCACCTCCACTGGCAGGAGTTTGTAAACTAAATAGTAAGCTAAGACGGCCATTGCAAGGGCTCCAGCAACGAACATCGCCTCAAACGGATGTATTTGCGTTGGTATCGAAACTCCCGAAATGTTCTTTCCATACTGCCCCGCAAAAACGAAGTCGAATCTGAAAACGAAGAGCCCGATGACCACAAGAAGGGCGGAAACAAATAAGACCCTGATATTTTTGCCCGCAAAGACTATCAGAAGCAGCGGAATTATGAGCCCGAGGGTTAATTCGAAGATCCAGAAGTTGAGGGCGAAGCTTCCAAACAAAAGGTTATGCACAGCGTTAGCTGCAGCTAAATTCACGGCGGGATAGCCAAGGATTATGAACTTCCATGCGTTGAAAAGGATGGCGACGATCAGAGTGAATCCCAAAATATTTCTCAACGCAGGAAGAGCTATCAGTTTTTCTGCAGAACCCTTTAGCAAAGATGTTATGACTGCTGCTAAGATCAAAACCGCGGACCCGCCGATTATTGCGGTTATTATGAAGTAAATCGGTGTTGTTGCATCATGCCAGAGCGGGATGTAAGGCGCGCTGAAGAGAGCTCCAAGGTTGCTATACGCCAAGATCGCCGTAATTAGCGCAACGACGCCGAGGGGCATGGCAAAACTCATGTCGAGCTCCCTGTTCGGTGTTACAAGGAACTTTCCGAGTTTACGCAGTTTATGAGACTCCACAAATTCGATTTTTAGCAGAAAGTCTCCAATGAACCTGAGGGAGAGGAGATTCCCTAAGAATCCCCTGAGGCCTCTCTGCCTTGATTGAGCTATCAGATCGGCTCTGAAGCAGAACCATCCCTCGATAACCAGAAAGACGACTTCAAGCACGTAGAACATGATCATCCAGTACATCACGCTCGTTGGATTTGCGTGTCCGAGCAGTGCGTATGTTCCTCTCTCAATTCTCTCAAGGTCCACTGCAATCGTGAGGAGTCCGACTGCGATTGAGAGAACCGCGATAACGATCGCATCCTTAACGATCACCTCAAGCTGCCTCACGTGCAGGATCTCAGCAGCCGAAGCTATTGCAGCAGTCCCTATGAGGACAAGAAAAACGTAAAGGGCTACAAGAGACCTCCAAGGAATTCCGAGAGCGCTCTCAAATGGTTCGACGGGAATCATCACCTGAAAATGCATCTGGTAAGCTCCAAAAACTCCCAAAGCTATCAAGGCGAGCATCGTTAAAATGAAAACGATCTCTGTTAGCCTCAATCTCTCACCTCTCCCCTTGCTCAAATCATAGCTTTTTAAGTTTTTCCCAATTGATCAGGGATCCCTCAACGAATTCTAAAACCGCTTAAAATCTTTAAGGCAGTAGTATGGCCCATAATTTCTGGCTTTTGAAGAAAGAAGATTTAAGGAAGAAGAAAATGCTTATAAGCCCTTATTCTCTAAGGAATCCGTAGGAGAAGTATGGATGAAACAAAATACACCTCTGAGGGCAATCATGCCAAAAACTGGGCTAAAATAATTATTGGTGACAGCAGAAAATTGCTGGAGGTTGAAAGCGAGAGTGTTGGACTTGTAATAACCTCTCCACCTTACTGGCACATAAAGGATTACGGGGTTCCCAATCAGATAGGCTATGGACAATCCCTGCACGAATATCTGAGAGATCTTTACAGAGTATGGAAAGAATGCTACAGAGTCTTGGAACCCGGAAGGAGGCTCTGTATAAACATCGGAGACCAGTTCGCAAGATCGGTTGTTTATGGAAGGTATAAGATAATTTCACTTCACGCTGAAATCATAGCCCAGTGCGAAAAAATTGGCTTCGACTACATGGGATCGATCATCTGGCAAAAGAAGACCACGATGAATACAACTGGCGGTGCCGTGGTGATGGGATCCTACCCCTATCCTCCGAACGGAATGGTCGAAATCGACTACGAGTTCATCCTGATTTTTAAAAAGCCGGGAAAACTTAAAAGTGTAGAAAAGAAGATTAAGGAACTATCGAAGCTTACGAAGGAGGAATGGAAAGAATACTTCTCTGGCCACTGGAAATTTGGAGGTGAAAGACAGATCGGCCATGAGGCGATGTTTCCAGAAGAGCTCCCGAGGAGACTGATAAAAATGTACTCCTTCGTTGGGGATACCGTTCTCGATCCTTTTCTTGGTAGCGGAACTACTGTGAAGGCTGCACTCGACTTGGGGAGAAATGCAATAGGCTATGAGATAAACGAGGAGTTTTTGCCAGTAATAAGGGAAAAGCTGGGTATAAGTAGAAAGCTTGTGGATTATTTATATGACATTGAAATAATAAAAAGGGATGAAAAAATAGAGATCGAAGATGTGGACTACCATCCCTCAATAAAGGATGCGAGACCCGTTGCAGAGCCAAAGGCAATGTCTCAAAAAGCCGAACAATCGCACAAAGTAGTTGAAATATTGGATGGAGAAACGATAAAAATCGATAATGGGCTGTTAGTAAAATTTCTGGGCGTTAAAATCGTCGATGAGGAGAGGGCTCTCCAGTACCTGAAGAACTACCTTCTGAGAAAGAGAGTTTTGATCAGATTCGAGAGCGATGAAAGCCTCGAGGAGGGTGATGTGGTTTACGGATACGTCTACATGCCGAATAGAATTTTTGTCAACGCATATCTGATAAAGTCTGGAATGGCGCGCGCAGATAGAGAGAAAGAATACAGGCTGAAGGAGAAATTCATAGAAATCGAAAGAGGTGTCAGTTTTGGCGAAGGAATGGATACTCAACATGGCGACCAACCGTTGGGGCCTGAATAAAAAGGAAAGTGTAGGACCTGTTGCAGAATGGATCAGAGAGTGTGCTCCGAAGGACGTAAAGGAGTGGAAGGAATTCTACTTCAGAAAGTTGAGCGAATTTCTCTCAAAGAAGGGAATCAGATTAAAACCCGACGAATACTTGGGGCATCTGGGGAAGAAACTCTACATAAAGATAACTGAAGTCATAAGAGCGGAAATCGATGAAGTCGATGAGGAGGACTGCATCGATTACATTTACAACCTCGTTATCGAAAGGACTTTCGAAGGGTATCAGACTGAAAGAAGGACAGTTTACTAGCTTTTGGAGAAGGAACTTGGGGTGAGATTAAACCTGCTCCCGACGAATGGGATAGAAGATACAACGTTGATTTCTACATAGAAGTTGGGAAAAAGTACATTGGACTGCAGATAAAACCAATCACGTACAACCAAACACCTGAAGTCCACAAGTGGAAGGAATGGCTGAGCAAAACGCACGGAGAATTCGAGAGAGAAATGGGGGGAAGAGTTTTCGTTGTCTACAGCATAAAGAAGGGAGACAGGAAGGAGATTTGGAACAGGGAGGTAATTGAAGAGATAAAAATGGAGATTGAGAGAATAAGGAAAGAGTAATTCTCCCAATGCTAGGGAAAACTTGAATTTTCCCAAGGTTGATCAAAAACATTTTTCGCAAAATGGAGCCATTTTTTGCGGCAATAAGCAGTAAGCGCCGCCGGCAGGATTCGAACCTGCGACCATGTGGTTAACAGCCACACGCTCCACCAGCTGAGCTACGGCGGCATTAGCGATAGTCATCCGTGAAGACTTAAGAGATTTTCGGAATACTGCGATTTAAAAAATTAACCAGATCTGAATATCTTTGTTGGATGATTTTTGAGAGTTGGCCAATATAAAAATTTGCCGTTTGAGTTTCCAAAAACATTTTTGTCTCATATAAAGACTTCTGCAATCCCAACTGCCACCTTTTCTCTGTTTTGGTTTTCTGCCCAAAGCTCAACATCGCAAAAGCTTCTATCTTTTCTTGGATGCTTTGCAACAACTTTTCCTTTGAATTTGATTCTGTCTCCAACGAATATTGGCTTAATAAGCTTTATGTCAATCGACTTCAGCCTGCCGTGTGGATAACACCAGTTAGTTATTACCTGAGTTAATTTATCAATGGTCCATTGTCCATGTGCTATCGTTTTTCCATAGCCCAAGAGATTGACCCTTTTCGCCCAAACAGGATCGATATGAATTGGATTGAAATCCAAAGAAGCGCAGGCGAATCTCGTTATCATTTCCTGCGTCACCTCAACTTCAATCGTGGGCAGCTGCTGGTCGAGTTCAACCTCCTCAAATCTCATATCTCATCTCCTCACACCTTCAATCCTGTGCTCCTCCTCGCTCCGCGAAAGGGGAAGTATGAGCGTTCCCCACCATTTCGCAACGATCTCTCCCTTCTGGTTCACGAATTCGTTGTAATAGGTCAGGTAACGCTTTCCCCTCTTTATGAACTTGTCATGAGCCCTCATTTTAACTCTGATCACATCCCCAACCCTTATTGGCTCATAAAATTCGATTTTTTGTCCTGGATTTATCGCGCCAGGAGTTTTTATCCAGTTTCCGATAAAAGAGTCGCCGACCAGCCAGAATGCAATCGTGGTTAAGAACATGGGAGGAGCAATTTGTTCTTCCCAAAAAACAAGGTTTTTATTTCCCGTTGCCTCTAAATAAGCTTCGATGTCTTCTTTCTTAACCAAAAACTCCCTTTCACTCCAAGCCTCCATTCCAATTTCAACATCCTCCCATTTTATGTACTTCTCCTCATCCAAGAAAAAGTCGAATGTGTAAGTCTTTTGCTTTTCGGTCCTCAGGTATTTTCTTACCAGCCGCTCCGCTTCTTCCGACAGCCTGACATATACCATGATCAATCTAAATGTTTGCCTTTATATACTTTCTCCAAGTGGGCGCTTAGATTTCGGGTAAGAAAAGAATCCTGCCGTCGTATCTTACAATCTCCGCCTTGATCCCGTAGACAGCTGCGATCACATCCTCGTTAATGCATTCCCTGCCCCCAAAGGCAAATACCTTTCCGTCCTTGAGCACGAGGACTTTTTCCGCGTAATTAAGGGCGAGATTTATGTCGTGCATCGTTACGATGGCTGAAATTCCCCTCTCCTTCACAGCATTCTTGATGAGCCTCATGACCTCGATCTGGTTCCTTATATCGAGATTGTTGGTTGGCTCATCGAAAAGCAGATATTTTGGCTGCTGTGCAAAAGCTCTCGCGATGAGCACAAGCTGAAGCTCACCGCCGCTGAGTTCATTGAGTCTTCTCAGGGCAAGGTGTTCGATCTTCAGCATTTTGATCGTATCCTCCACTATCTTTATGTCCCTCTCACTCGCCTCCCAATCTATGTGCGGCCTTCTTCCGAGCAGAATTGCGTCAAATACGGTTAGAAAGCTAATTTCTCCCCTCTGCGGGACATAGCCAAACCTCTTGGCTATTTCCTTCTGCGACAATTTGCTGAAGTCCAATTTGTCCACGAATATTGCCCCTTTTGGCTTCAGAATTCCGTTCAAACACTTCAGCAGCGTTGTCTTCCCGCTTCCGTTTGGCCCTATTATGAAAAGGGTCTCTCCTTCGCCCAATGAGAAGGCTATTTCTTTCAGAACGTCTTTCTGGCCGTAGGAGTAGATTAGATTTTCAACCTCTAACACCTTTACCACCTCTCAGGAGAAGATATATGAACATGGGGGCGCCAATGATCGACGTTATTATTCCTACAGGAATTATCACGGGAGATATTACAAGCCTTCCGACTGTATCGGAGGCCAGAAGGATTAAGGCTCCGACAAGGGCGCTCGAAGAAATCAAAAACCTATAATCCCCGCCTATAACCAGCCTTACAACATGAGGGGCAACCAGCCCGATAAATCCAATGATGCCTGTGAAGGAGACGCATACAGCGGTTAAAAAAGATGAGATCAGCATGCCCTCAAGCCTCAATTTCCTCGGGTTTACCCCGAGGGATATCGCGGTCTCATCTCCAGCAAGAAGGGAGTTGTAATCCCACCTGCGATTGAAGAAGTACAGGAAGCATACCGCAAAGGTGGCGACTATAAGGTAGATCTCGATCCATCTCGCCCTACCAACATCGCCAAAGGTCCAGAACACTATGGAGGCAACCTGCACGTCAGTTGCGAAGTACTGGATGAGCATGACTGCTGCCTGAAATAAGGCCGACATCGCAACACCAGCAAGGATTATAGCTTCGGGCGTAAGATCTCGAAGTTTTGCCAGGACCAAGATTACGAATGCACTGATCAGCGAACCAAGAAATGCGAATATTGGAACTACGTATGGATTGAATATCGTCAGGGATTCCCCAATCCTGTGCATTTGTCCGGCGCCGAAGTAGACTATGGCTATCGCAGCTCCAAAAGCAGCGCCCTGCGATATGCCGAGAGTGAATGGAGATGCGAGTGGATTTTTGAGTACGCACTGCATTACAGCTCCGGCGATTGCCAAGCTTGCGCCAACGAAAATTGCGGAAACTATTCTCGGGATTCTTACGTTCCACAACACGGGATTACCA
>CAZZIT010000027.1:0-9767 GCA_964654365.1 uncultured archaeon | reverse complement strand
TTTACCGCTAACCGTCATCTCATTGCTGAAGTATTCTCTCATCTTCTTGACGATCATGGGGACTCCGCCGCTCGCATCGAGGTCGGCTACGGTGTCCTTGCTTGCAGGATCTAGCAGAACGATGTGCGGAGTTTTCCTGCTGATTTCATCAAATTTCTCAATCCTTAGCTTCACCCCTGCCTCCCTCGCGATGGCTGGGAGATGGAGCACCGTGTTTGTTGAGCCACCGATCATCATGTCCATCGTGACAGCATTCTCGAAAGATTTCTCGTTGACGAAGTCTAAGGGTCGGATATTGGATTTAATAAGCTCCACAACCCTTTTACCACTCATTTTCGCAATTCTAAGCTTTCTTGAAGACGCACAGGGGGAGGTGGAGCAGTAAGGAAGACTCAGGCCAAGAGTTTCTGTGAGGATCTGCATCGTGTTTGCAGTGTAAAGCCCCTGACAGCTACCACAGTAGGGTGCGCAGAAGTCCTCGTAAAGCTTCAATTCGGCTTCACTCAATTTTCCGGCTTTGTAAAGCCCTGCAGCCTCAAAGGCGTCCTTTATCGATACCTTTTCTCCCTTGACCCTCTCAGACAGCATCGGACCGCCTGTTACGGCGATGGCAGGGATGTTCAGTCTAAGCATTGCCATCAGCATTCCAGGAACGATCTTGTCACAGCTCGCCACCACGACGAGGCCATCAAAGCCGTGAGCTTCCACCATCGCCTCGATGCTGTCTGCAACGATCTCCCTCGAAGGAAGAGAGAAGAGCATCCCACGATGACCCATTGCTATTCCATCGCAAATGCCGATTATGCCGAACTCGAATGGCACTCCGCCCGCTGAGCAGATGCCTTCCTTAACCGCGTTCGTGATCTTGTCCAGGTGCATGTGACCTGGGACAATTGTGCTGTAAGCGTTCGCGATCCCTATGAAGGGCTTTTCGAAGTCCTCATCAAGAACACCGAGGGATTTCAGCAGAGCTCGATGCGCAACCCTGTCAGTTCCCTTTTTCACGATCTCACTCTTCATGAACCCTCAGAGGTTGCAAAAGCTTATAAAGATTTCATCTCTCCTTGCCTTATGCGGGTCGAAGAAGTGATGAACAGTAGGGTCGAGTTCGTTGAGCCAGATGTGCCCGTTCTGGAAGTGATCGAGAAGATCGTGAACAAGAGGATTCGCGCTGTGGTCGTAAAACTCAAGGACGGGAGCTACGGAGTCATAACCATAAGGGACATAGTCTACAGGTGCCTAGCAAAGGATGCAAACCCTGAAAACATCAAAGCCCACGAAATAGCATCAAAACCCCTAATCGCGGTTGAAAAAGGAGCGAGCTTGAAGGAAGTCATCGCTTTGATGGAGAGATCGAAGGTCTCGAACGTGTTTGTCAAAGAGGGCGAAAAGATAATCGGATATGTAAGCCTGATAGAGGTTATAGGTGGCTACTTGATAGGGAGGCTGTTATGAAGGCTGAAGAAAGGGTCATTGGAAACATCGAGGGCATGCTGAAGCTCTCGCCGATCGCCTGCGAGATGCTTCAGAAGGCCGTGATCGAGAAGGATAGATCCCTTCTGGAAGAGATTTCAAGAATCGAGAGAGATGGAGACGACCTGAGAAGGGAGACCGCGAGGATCATATACAAGGGGGCCTTTATACCCTACCTCAGGTCGAACATTCTGCGCCTCGTTGAGGACGTCGACGACATTCTCAACACCGTGGACAAGGCGGGAAAGTACTGCAGAAAAATAAACGATCTCGATTTTATCCGCTCCTCCATTGAAGTGGGCAGACTTCTCGAGATAAACGTGCTTCTCTGCAAGATCATGTCCAAGAACTTCATAGAGTTCTTCAAAGATCCAGAAAAGCTTAAAGAGGCGGCAATAGTGGTGAGGATGCTCGAGAAAGAGGCGGATAACATGAAGCACTCAGCCCTCGAAAGTCTGAGGAGCAGAGATATCGAATTCTGGGATGGTCTGTTCACTTTTAACTTCATTGAGTCCATAGAGGAGATAAGTGACGTCGTTGAGGACACGATGGACACGCTGCAGGTTATCGTGCTCGGTCTTTAGTGCATGCTCGAACTTCTCCCACTTTTAGCCTTTCTGCTCATAGCATTCAGCATCGGCTCCAACGACACATCAAACGCATTTGGAATCTGCATCGGATGCAGAATCATAAGTGTCAGGAAGGCGGCGATTCTTCTCTTCCTCCTTGTTCTCATTGGACTTAACCTTCAGGGAAGCAGAGTGATGAAGACTGTTGGAGAAAATCTCGTGGAAACGAACGTCGCAATCTCGGCGATGGCACTGATGATCTCAGCTTTAATCGTCGTTTTCACGAACATCCGCGGAATTCCCGTTTCGACTCACCAGGTGATTGTTGGAAGTCTCTCTGGTGCAGGAATCGCCTTTGGAACTCAATTGAGCTTTAAAACTTTGGCCGAAATCGTCATTTCATGGATTTTATCTCCGCTAATTGCAGGGATTCTGGCAATTCTGTTACTAATTTCGATAGAACGGGTTTCAAGAAAGCTCGGTGTTTTAGAATTCGAAAAATTTCTCAGAATTCTGCTGCTCTGCTCAGGAATGCTGATAGCCTACAATATGGGGGCAAACGAACTTGCGACAGCAATTGCCCCCTTTATGGCCACGAAAAAAGACTTGGGTCTGATCTCAGTTCTCGGCGCAGTATCAATTTCCTTAGGAGCGCTTGCGTTGAGCAGGAGAATTTCCGAGACTCTTTG
Source organism: uncultured archaeon (assembly GCA_964654365.1). GTDB lineage: Archaea > Halobacteriota > Archaeoglobi > Archaeoglobales > Archaeoglobaceae > WYZ-LMO2. The sequence goes on along the minus strand of CAZZIT010000027.1, from coordinate 7,036 downwards.
TAGGGGTATAACGAGTATAGACCCCAAGACTGGTTTTTCAGCACATTTCGGCGCAGGGATTTGTGTTTACATCTTCACACTCTTCGGAATGCCCGTATCCACCACCTACGCTCTTATAGGAGGAATTTCTTCTGTGGGACTGGTGAAGAGTGCAAGAACAGTAAATTTCAAAAAAATCCAGGAAGTGGTCGCGAACTGGGTTTTCGCGCCTCTTATCGCATTCTCTCTTGCATTTACAGCGTCAAAAGTTTATTTCGGGATTTAGAAGAATCTAATCGATTCCAGATTCAGTGGTGCCCTCGTTTCGATCTTGAAGGTCTTGTAAATCGTCGAGGCGAGATCTATGCACTTCCCCTCGTCACCATGAACCGTTATTACCTTCGAGGGCTTGGGGTTAAGATATCTGATGTAATTGACGAGCTGTCTCCTGTCAGAGTGGCCAGAGAATCCGTCAACCGTTTCGACGCGCATCTTTACCTCCACAACTTCTCTCTTACCGTTTGATGGAAACGGTACTTCTTTCCAGCCTTTCTGCACCTTTCTTCCGAGTGTGCCCTCGGCCTGATAGCCCACGAATACTATCGTGTTCTTCTCGTTCGACGCCAGGTGTCTGAAGTATTCCATCACGGGGCCACCGTTAAGCATTCCCGAAGGAGATACAATCACGCATGGAGAGGGATCGTTTATGACCTCCTCTCTCTTCGAACTCGTTTCAACCTTGACGAAGCTCTCGCTTATGAAGGGATTAATTCCGTTGTAGAAGATCAAATCCCTCAGATTTGCGTTAAGATACTCCGGATAGGTTGTGTGTATCGCAGTTGCCTCGTAAATCATTCCATCGATGTATATCGGCACCTCATTGAGTCTCTTCTCCCTTATGGCCTCCTCGAGAACTATCATTACTTCCTGGCTTCTTCCTACCGCAAAGGTCGGGATCAAAACCTTGCCGCCGTTTTCGATCGTTGAATTTATGACCTCAACTAGCTTCTGTTCCGCCTCAGCCCTGGGTGGCTGGAAGTCTTCCGCACCACCATAGGTCGCCTCCATTATGAGTGCCTCCAGTCTCGGAAAGACGTTCGTGGCCTTATCGAAAAGCCTAGTTCTCTCGAACTTGAAATCTCCCGTAAAGGCCACGTTGTAGAGGCCTTCTCCAACGTGGAAGTGCGCGATTGCCGAACCGAGGATATGGCCTGCATTGTAAAATGTGAGCCTCAGATCGGGGCTTATGTCTGTAACTTCCCCGTATTCCAAAGTTATTGTATGCTTTAAGGCTTCCCTGACCATTGCCGAGCTGTATATCGCCTCATTTTCCCTACCTGCCACCTCTATGAAATCAAGCTGCAGCAGAACCATTAGATCTCTCGTCGGAGGCGTCGTGTAGATTGGGCCGTTGTAGCCATACTTGTAGAGCAGCGGAACAAGACCGCAGTGGTCCAAGTGGGCATGCGTGATCACCACGGCATCAATGGAGTCGAGGGGCTGAACTTCGGGAAGGTAAAGGTAAGGGGTTTCAGAAACGTTGCTCACGTTAACCCCGCAGTCGATTAGAACCTTTGAGTTCCTCGTCTGAAGCAGATAGCAGCTCCTGCCAACCTCCCTGCATCCGCCGAGGAACGTTACCCTCACCCAGTTCTCGTCGACGAGTACCCTTCGATGTATTCTTTCACCAACCCTCCTCAGTATTTCCTTCCTCTCGTCACGAACACTTGCAAGATACCCCCTTACGCTTTCAATGATCTTCGATCTTATAGGCGGAGTTCTAGCAACTCTTGGACTCCAGCCAACTTCCTTCATTATCTCTCTGAAGGTTGCTCCCTGCTTTCCTATGACGATCCCCGGCTTCTCAGCCTCTATCAGAACCTCCCCGTTTTCTTCGTCGAAACTTATGCTCGAAATCTTGGCCTCCTGTGGAACGATCTTTCTTATTATTTCCTCTGCCTCACTTTTTGGCTTCAAAATCTTTGGATCGGGTCTTATAACTATCCTCTTCCTCAGCTCCTTCGCCAGCCTCTTTATTATGTCCACCCCAGCGATTTCCTGCGGATTCTCAATGTAAACTACCAACAGCGGCCCTTCAAATTCTACATCCTTAATCCTTACATTCTCGGGAACGAGTTCCCTTATCCTTTTCTTTAATTCATCCAGCTCAACCATCTCTCACTACTTTTTAAACTTCGAGATTATCCTGTCAATCTCCTCAGGCTCTAACTGCCTGTACTCCTTTTCCGTGATCCTCACGACATCTATTCCGTCGCCCGAAGCTGAATCCCTCTTCATCGCAGAAACTATTGCTCTCACTGCCAGCTCCGTAGCCTCAACCGTCGTCGTCTCAGGTGTAAAGCGGTCTTCGAGAACCCCGTAAGCCGTAAAGCTACCGCTTCCTGTGGCAACGATTTCCCTTTCCTCGATTGCTCCTCCAATGGGATCGATGGAGTATATTCTCGCTCCCTCTTCGTCAACGCCACCTATCAGAAGCTGGACGAGGTACGGATAGTACCTGTATGAATTCAACAGGTTCGATGTCAGGGTTGCTATGGCTCTTATCGTTGGCTTTTTCTCCCTCTTTATTTCATAAAGGCTCGCCTCAATCCTTATAATTCTTGCAAGGAACTGCGCGTCCCCTACGCTTCCCGCAGTCGTCATTGCAATTCTGTCGGCAACCTGATAGATCTTCTTTGCAGTCCTGCTCGCGATCAGATTACCCATGGTAGCTCTTTTCTCGGTGGCGAGCACGACTCCATCCTTGCAGACCAGACCTACCGTGGTCGTTCCCTTATATATCTTCCCTTCCATTTCCATAGATCCACCCAAAATAGCCCATCCGGGCACTGAAGTTAGTTAAAACAAAGATTTTTAAAGGTTTCGTTGATTCGCATTCATGATGCAAACTGCAATAGAAGTCGGAAAACTACTTTTCCAGTCCAGACTTGTCGACGGAGCAAGCGGAAACCTTAGCTTCAGGGATGGAGATAAAATAATGATAACGAGATCCGGTGCGAATCTAAATTCCCTGTCCGTGGATTCGTTCGTTGAAATAGAGCACCTTAGCGCTTCGAGGGATCGTTTAGTGCATTTGAAGATTTACGAGAAAAGCAACTACAACGCCGTGATCCACTGTCACGGAGTCTTCAACGTCGTTTTGAGCCTCAAAATGAGCAAGATCGTTCCAGTAGATCTCGAAGGAAAGCTTTTCTTGGGGGAAATCAGCGTTATAAGCGAGGAATTCGGAAGCCAAGGCTATGCGGAGAGAATTTCGGAAGAGGTTAGTAAAAAGGGGGTCGCGATCGCAAAGGCCCACGGAATCTACGCTGCCGGAAAAGACCTCATAGAAGCGTTCAACAGAGCTTGCTACGCCGAGCATTCCTGCGAAGTACTGTACTACTCAAGCCTTCTCGACAAGCCTTGACATTGCAAAGGCTGGAAAGAGCTTTGAAGCGGTTCCATATTTTTCTGAAAGCCTAATGCATTCGAAAGCCCTCTCGACCAGAAACTCTCCAATCCCGCAGGCAAGGACAGTTTCAAGATCCCATTCGGAAAGCCTAGCCACAATCTCTCTCCTCAAAATTCTTATCATGGCATCCTTTGCCCTAAATGCCAGCAATTTTGCCTTTTTCTCACCCAATTCTTCAAGGTCACAGCAAACCGTTCTCGAAAGCCTGCGCATGCACTCCTCAACACTTTTTCCTGCTGAATCTGGCGTTTCGCAGTTGTAATCCTCTTCTCCTATGTCGCCCGTAACTCTGAAAACGTCTGCAGTGATTGCAAAATATTCTGGACAGAGATCAGCGCCTTCAAAGCGCTTCAGCACGTAGAATACAGGTGTCCTGAGGACTCCCATGTAGATTAGCTCGCCCCTTTTCAGCCTCTCAAAATCCGTTTTTCCTGCGGTGGGCCTATCCTTCACAGGAATCAAATCGGTTGTAGTGGAGCCAATGTCGACAAAAAGGAAGTCTTTAAAGCCATCATTCACAAGAAACGAGACTGAGGCCATCCAGTTGCTCGCACAGAATTTCAAGGGATCGTCTATTTCCTTCTTCAGGCAACCCTCAACATCGAGAAAGAGGACCTCTGCAAATACCTCGCTGCAAATCCCCGCGATGTACTGTATCCCCTCCCTCTTGCTTTTGAAGACATCTGCAAGCTCGGCAGTTATTACGACTCCTGCTCTATCTGCCCCAAATTCCATTGCAAGCTCTCTTAGCTTGTTTTTAAGCTCCCGGGCCCTCTTCCACATCGGAAAATAAATTATCCTGTGCTCCGTACCATCGGAAACCTTCAGGTTTGCACCACCTATGTCAATCCCCAAGGAATTCATCGAGAGTCCCTTCTCTGAAAGAGAAAGTCTGGTAATCCTCGCCAACAGGATAATGGCGAACTGCAATCTTTGGGGGTGGGAAGAAATGGCCCAGGTGCGTAAGGACTACCCTTCTTGCCCCGACCCGTTCTGCCAGAGATAGAGCTTCTTTGGCGTTCATGTGCTTCTTGAATTTTCCGCTCGGGGCAATTGCGTCGGCTATGAAGAGATCTGGTTTATTCATCTCCTCAACGCTCCTTTCAGGAATTTCAATGTTCGTATCTCCTGTAATCACAACCCTGTAGCCATTCCACTCAAGCTTTACACCAACCGCGTCGACCGGGGGATGATTGACGGGGAAAAGGGTGAAGGAAATCCCGGAAATCTGAAACTTCTCGTAAACGTCGACTTCCCTCCTCCTGTAGCTGAGGAAGTGCAGGTATTTTCCGATGCTTTCGTGGATCTGCGGGGTGGTGAAGACCTCAACGTTTCCCTGCACCCTGTAAAACTCGCTAAAGCCACCGAAGTGGTCGAAATGCGGATGAGTCCAGACCACCGCATCAACCCTTTCTATGTCGTTGTCGAGCAGCTGCCTTCTCAGATCTGGGGATGTGTCTATCAGAATTATCTTACCAGCGTTTTTAACAAGGATCGAAAACCTCTTCCTTTCCCACCCATTTCTTCTCGCATCCTCGCATGTCTTGCAGTGGCAGTTCAACACAGGAGTGCCAGGAGAATCTCCTGTGCCAAGCAACCTGACCATCATGCTTCACGAACTCTTATCCTGAACCTGCTCTTTATTTCCTCTATCGCGAGAATCAGATCTTCCTGTGTTATCCTCTTACGTCCCTCAAGCAAGGCCTTGAGCACAGCTTCCCTTACCACGAGCTTTATGTCTGCCCCCGTGAAACCATCGGTTTCTTTGACGAGCTCGTCTATGTTGAATTCGCCCTCGACTTTTTCTAGGAAGATCTCGAATATCTTCCTCCTCAACCTCTCTTCGGGTTCTGGAAACTCAAGAACCTTGTCAAATCTTCTCCAAACCGCCAGATCAAGAATTGATGGGTGGTTGGTGGCTGCGATGAGAAGAACTCCATCGTTTACGAGGTTTATGTCGTCGATGGCTTTCAGCAGTGTATTTACAGCTCTCTTTATCGCAGCATGCTCATCACTCGTCCTCATCTTCGCAACGTAGTCGAATTCGTCAATGAAGAGGATGCAGGGACTCAGTTTCTTGGCGATTTCAAAAACCTTTTCGATGTTCTTGGATGTTTCTCCGAGATACTGGCTTGTAATCATCGAAAGCTTCACTTCAAGCAGTGGAAGGTAGAGCTTCCTGCTCAAAGCCCTCGCTGTGGTCGTTTTTCCGGTTCCGGGAGGTCCGATAAAGAGGATCTTGCCTATGTCGACAAGGCCAATCTTTCTCAGATACTCTTTCTCGCTTAGGGCGATCTCTATCTTCCGCACCTCCTCGATCTGCTCCTCGCTGAGGGCTATCGAGTCGAAATCGACGTTTATTTCCTCTGGAGAAAATATTCTCACGAGATCGAGCATTTCCTTCGTATCCTCAGCCTTGCTGAGCTCCGCAATCACGCTAGTAAGCCACTCCTTGTCGCCGTGGGCCGGTGGATTAGCCTTTTTCGCCTCCTCGTATGAAACATCCAATGAGTCAAAGTTCTCGTAGTAGTATGCAAGCACGGGATTTCTCCTTATCAGCTCAATGCCCTTCGAAGCGAGCCATTTAACCGCAAGCTCGAAAGAGGTTATCCTGAACTGCTTCGTCATCGGATTGAAGTCGACGAATGGCAAGGAGTTGACGACCTTGCCAGAATATCTCACCACGTTTTCCTCCTTCACGATTATTGGTCTCCTCAGCAACCCCTTGGTGTAAAGGGCCTTTCTTATCTCCCTTGGTATGTCGCTCTCGCTGAGGTTCTCATATCTGTTGAAGATCTCTGCAGTTAGCAAAAGCTCCACCAACTTGGCACTTTCCATCCTATCTTATCCGAAATCAGGATTTTTAAAATTTTTGGCAAAGCTTAAAATCCTGACCGAGAAAGGCGCGGTAATGTTACCGGAATCCATAGCCTCTCTGAGCGTTGTTCCGATGCTGCTCTACGTTATAAGAAAAAGAGCAGAAATCGGGGCTTTTGCGTGGCTCCTTTTTTCTTTTGCCTGCCTTTTAAAGGCATTTGAATTCCTTCAAAGCAAAGATTACGTGAACTTTTGCATTTTCTGTCTTGGAACACTATTTTTCATTTTAATGGCCAAGGCAATTATCTCGAGGAACTCCCCAACGTTCCAAGAGGTTACAGCCTTTTCCGCACTTGCCTGCATCTTCTACTTCCCATTCGTATTCATATCCCCGCTTAACGATGCGATCATCGAGACCACAGCATTTCTCTCGGCGGCACTTGGAAAAACGCTTGGATACTCCATTACAGCTCATGGAAGAATTTTGGAGCTTAACGGAAGCTCAGTGGAGATAATTCTGGCCTGTACAGCCATAGAGAGCATGGCCCTATTCGCCGGTGCAACCCTCGGGATAAATGCTGAGACGAGGATAAAGCTAAAGGCGTTCGCAATTTCCGTTCCAACGATCTACTTTCTCAACCTTTTCAGGAACGTTTTCGTTATCGTAAGCCATTCATACTCTTTATTCGGAGAGAACAGCTTTTATATAGCGCACCACGTCGTTGCAAAGTTCTTTTCCTTCATCGCCCTTTTAGCCATTGCCTATGC
>CAZZIT010000026.1:0-8906 GCA_964654365.1 uncultured archaeon | reverse complement strand
GAGCATCCGAGGGCGAGCTACGTTGTTAGAGCAGACGGGAAGAGAATAAGGGTTATAGAGACGAACAGAGAGGAACTAGCCGAAAAACTCGAGCCGGGCTGGATTGTCGAAAGGGAGCTTGCGGATGGAGATATAGTTTTGTTCAACAGGCAACCTTCTCTTCACAGAATGAGCATAATGGCTCATTACGTCAGAGTTTTGCCTTACAAGACCTTCCGTTTGAATCCGGCTGTCTGTCCACCATACAACGCGGACTTTGATGGCGACGAGATGAATTTGCATGTCCCACAGAGTCTCGAAGCGCAGTCTGAGGCAAGGATGCTCATGGCGGTTCAGGAACACATTCTATCTCCGAGGTTCGGCGGCCCGATTATCGGCGGAATCCACGATCACATCACCGGGCTTTATCTGCTGACGAGGGGTGAAAAGAGGTTCAAGAAGGAGGAGGCTTTGGACTTCTTGAGAGCTGTAGACGTCTCTGAGATTCCAGCAAAGGACGAATACACAGGAAAGGAAATTTTCAGCTTCATTCTGCCTAAGATATCCATAAAGTTCAAAGCCGAGGTTTGCCAGGGCTGCGATGTCTGCAAGGAGGAAAATTGCGAGAATGACGCTTACGTCATGATAGAGAACGGTGTTCTCTTGAAGGGCACCATAGACGAGAAAGCAGTCGGAGCGTTCAAGGGAATCATAATCGACGAGATAATGCGCAAGTTTGGAGCTCAGACCACTAGGAAGTTCATAGACGATATGACCAAGCTTGCCATAGGCGTGATAAGCAGACTTGGCTTCACGATTGGAATTGACGATGAAGACATTCCGCCAGAGGCTGCGCAGCAGATAGAGGAAACGATCGAAGAGGCGGAAAGGAGGGTTGAAGAGCTTATAAGGGCTTACAGGGAGGGAAATCTTGAGCCAATGCCGGGAAGGAGCATTGAGGAAACACTCGAAATGAGGATCATGCAGGAATTGGGCAGGGCAAGAGATCGTGCAGGAAAAATCGCTGGCAGGTATCTTGGTTTGGACAACTCCGCTGTTATAATGGCTGTAAGCGGTGCAAGAGGTAGTATGCTCAATTTAACGCAAATGGCAGCCTGCATCGGGCAGCAGTCGGTTCGAGGAGAGAGGCTTACGAGAGGATATGCTTATACGCACAGGACTACAAGTCATTTCAAGCCAAACGATCTCGCGGCGAGAGCGAAGGGTTTTGTTAGGAGCAGCTACAAGTCAGGGCTTTCGCCGATCGAGTTCTTCTTCCATGCCGCTGGTGGTAGAGAGGGTCTCGTGGACACAGCAGTCAGGACTTCGCAGTCCGGTTATCTGCAGAGGAGAATGATAAATGCGCTGCAGGACCTCAAGGTCGAGTATGATGGCACCGTCAGAGAGCAAACTTCCGGAGTCATCGTTCAGTTCAAATACGGTGAGGATGGTGTGGATCCGATGAAGAGCTTTAGAGGAAAGGCAGTCGACGTGAAGAGGATAATTAAGGAAGTTATGGGAGAGGTGAATGAATGAGCTACGACCAAATTCTTGAGCAGTATCCTCTTCCCCAGTCGGTTAGGGATGAAATAAAGGCAGAGCTGGAGAAGCTGAAGGTCAAGAAGAACGTTGCCAAGAAGATCGTGGAGAGATGCTATCAGGCTTATCTTGCAAATCTCATAGAGCCTGGGGAGGCATGTGGAATAGTTGCGGCCCAATCGGTGGGTGAGCCTGGAACGCAGATGACGATGAGGACTTTCCATTACGCTGGAGTAGCAGAGCTAAACGTTACTCTCGGCCTTCCGAGGCTCATAGAGATCCTCGATGTCAGAAAGAACCCTTCGACACCAATGATGACGATACGGTTGGAGAAGGAGATCGCGAAAGATCGAGAGAAGGCAAGAGAAGTGGCGAATAAAATCGAAGCGACCTACCTTAGAGATCTTGCGGACATAGAGGTTGATCTCAGGGAGATGAAGATCGTAATAAAACCCGACAGGGAAGCGATGAGGAGAAAGGGCTTAACCCTCGAGGAGCTGAAGGAGAAGATAGAGAAGCAGATAAAGGACGATTTTGAGCAAGAAGGAGAATTTTTCGTTGTGAGGATTAAAGAACCATCATACAAGCACCTCATGGACGTATTTGAGAAGCTCAGGGACTTGGTAGTGATGGGTATAAAGGAAATAAAGAGGGTCATAATACGGAAAGAGGGCGATGAATACGTGCTTTATACTGAAGGTTCGAGCCTCAAAAAGGTGATGAAGGTAAAGGGAGTGGACTTCTCGCGGACACTCACGAACGACGTATACGAGATCTATGAGGTGCTCGGGATAGAGGCTGCTAGGGCTGCGATCATAAAAGAGGCTTTAAGCACTCTCGAGGAGCAGGGTTTGGAGGTCGACGCGCGTCATATTATGCTCCTCGCAGACGTCATGACTGCCGATGGAGAGCTCAGGCAGATCGGGCGACATGGTGTTGCGGGAGAAAAGCAGAGCATTCTTGCGAGGGCGGCATTTGAAATGACTGTAAATAATTTGCTGGATGCCGCCATGAGGGGAGAAATAGACTATCTTAGGGGAATAACCGAGAACATAATAATTGGGCAGCCTATAAAGCTCGGCACGGGAGATGTGGAGCTTGTAGCAAAATTAGGGGTGATGAGGAAATGAGCGATGTTGAATCAGTTTTAAGGAAAGCCCTAAGGAGCGGGAAATACTATATTGGAAGCAGAAGAACGATTAAGGCGCTGAAGAAAGGTGAGGCTAAGGCAGTTGTAGTTTCAAAGAACTGTCCCGAGGAGCTGTTGCAGAAGATAAGGGAGTTTAACGTTCCAGTACTCGTTTATGCGGGAACAAACATGCAGCTCGGCGAGTTTTGCAGAAAACCCTTTGGCATACTCTCAATGGCAATAACAGAAGAGATAGAGTGATCTGTATGGAAATGAAGCTTTCCACGGAGGGAATAAGGTATCTTACCCTTTTTGAGAACTTAACTGGGGCAAGCGTTAAAGACTGCATTGTTTACGATGACAAGGTGATCTTCATCGTGAAGAAGGGGGACATGGGCTTGGCGATCGGAAGGGGTGGAATCAACGTCGACAGGGCTCGTGAGCTCATCGGGAAAAGGATCGAGATAATCGAGCACTCAGACGATCCAGCGGAGTTCATATCAAACATTTTCAAGCCGATAAAGGTTAACGTAAAGATCATAGAGAAGGGGAACTCCAGAACAGCCCAGATCTCGGTGCCGCCAGATCTTAAAGGAATTGTCATAGGTAAAGGTGGCAAAAACATTAATAAAGCGAAGGAATTAGCTAAAAGGCATCACAACATTGAAGATATAGTGGTAAGGTGATGATATGGGCTATGGATTGTTCGCCGCGAGGAAGATAATACAGGTGAAGAAGAAGTTCAGGTGGAGCCAGAAGAAGTACGTAAAGAGAGTGTTGGGTCTGGCAAAGAAGGCTGATCCTCTGGAAGGAGCTCCGATGGCCCGCGGAATAGTTCTCGAAAAGATCGGGATAGAGGCAAGGCAGCCCAACTCGGGAATAAGAAAGGCTGTCAGGGTTCAGCTCATAAAGAATGGAAGGCAGATAACCGCATTTGCTCCTGGAGATGGAGCCATAAACTTCATCGACGAACACGATGAGGTAATCGTGGAGAAGATCGGGGGAAGAATGGGAAGGAGCATGGGGGATATTCCTGGTGTAAGGTACAAGGTCGTAAAGGTGAATGAAACTAGTCTGAGGGAACTCGTGAGAGGTAGAAAGGAGAAGAAGATGAGGTGAACTATGCCCTACGGATTCAGCGAGGAAGATCTGCTGGTATTCGGGAAGTACAGCGTCAGGGACGTCGAGATCAAGGATCCGGCATTAAAGAGCCACATATGCCTGACTCCAACCTACACTATGCACACCCATGGAAGGCATTTCGACCCGTTTGCAAAGGAGAAGGTTTTCATCGTGGAAAGATTGATAAACAAGGTAATGCGGAAGGAGAGGAACACGGGAAAGAAGATGAGCGCCTACAACATAGTCAGGGAAGCTTTTGAGATCATAGAGAGGAAGACCAAGAAGAACCCTATACAGGTTCTCGTTGATGCAATCGTCAATGCTGGGCCAAGAGAAGAAGTCGTTAGGATAAAATACGGCGGAATTGCCGTTCCAAAGGCTGTAGACACTTCAAGCCTTCGAAGAGTTGATGTTGCCCTGAGAAATATAGTTGAGGGGGCGAGAAGATCTGCCTTTAAGTCAAAGAAGAGCATAGCTTACTGCTTGGCTGACGAGATCATAGCAGCTGCAAATAACGACACCAAGAGCTTTGCAGTTTCGAAGAAAGAGGAAGTTGAGAGAGTAGCGAAGTCTGCAAGGTGATGAAATGGCCACAAGAGCAAAGAAATTCATAGAGAAGATAGAGGAGCTAATGTGGAAGCCGGAGAGAATAAGGAACATGGGCATCGCTGCCCACATAGACCACGGTAAGACTACTTTGAGCGACAGTCTGCTTGCTGGAGCCGGGATCATAAGCGACGAGCTTGCGGGGCAGCAGCTTTATCTCGACTTCGATGAACAGGAAAAGGAGAGGGGAATCACGATAAACGCTGCAAACGTTTCAATGGTTCACGAATACAACGGTGAGGACTATCTGATAAACTTGATCGACACCCCAGGCCACGTGGACTTTGGCGGAGAGGTTACCAGAGCGATGAGGGCAGTGGATGGTGTGATCATCGTCGTGGACGCAGTAGAGGGTGTGATGCCTCAGACGGAAACAGTAGTCAGGCAGGCTTTGAAAGAAGGCGTCAAGCCCGTGCTTTTCGTCAACAAAATAGACAGGCTGATAAAGGAACTTCAGCTAACTCCCCAGCAGATGCAGGAGAGGCTTGTAAAGGTGATAAACGACGTTAACAGGCTGATAAAATCGATGAAGCCTGAAAAGTTTAACGAGTGGAAGATCGAGGTTGCGAAGGGCAATGTAGCCTTTGGCTCCGCGCTCCAGAAGTGGGGTGTCAGCGTTAAATCGCAGAAAGAGACGGGAATAGGATTCAAGGAGGTTTACGAATACCTCCAGAGAGGGGAGTCAAAGGAGCTACACAGGAAATCCCCGCTCCACACCGTGGTCCTCGACATGGTCGTGAAACATCTGCCAAATCCCATTGAGGCGCAGAAGGAGAGGATCAAGATCATCTGGAAGGGAGATCTGAACAGCGAAGTTGGAAGGGCAATGGTTAACTGCGATCCCAAGGGGCCCGTGGTTTTGATGATAACGAAGATCGTTGTCGATCCGCAGGCCGGAGAAGTTGCTGTTGGCAGGCTTTTCAGCGGAACCGTAAGGCCGGGAACGGAACTCTTCATTGTCGACAGAAAGGCGAAGAACAGGGTGCAGACCACAGGCCTTTACATGGGCCCAAGGCGTGTTGAAGTCGAAGAGATTCCTGCAGGCAATATTGTTGCCCTTGTGGGATTAAAGGATGCCGTCTCTGGATCCACCTGCTCAGAGATCGACAAGATTGAACCCTTCGAGTCGATAAAGCACTACAGCGAACCAGTCGTAACGATGGCAATTGAAGCGAAGAATCCAAGAGATCTCCCAAAGCTTGTTGAAGTTTTAAGAAAGCTCGCGAAGGAGGATCCAACCCTTCACATCACCCTGAACGAAGAGACGGGAGAGCATTTGCTGAGCGGTATGGGAGAACTGCACTTGGAAGTCAAGGTTGAAAAGATCAGGAGAGAGTACAACTTGGAGGTCATAACGTCTCCTCCAATCGTCGTTTTCAGAGAAACAGTCACAAGCACATCTCCAGCAGTTGAAGGGAAGTCCCCGAACAAGCACAACCGCTTCTACATCGTCGTTGAACCTCTGCCTGAAGAAGTTTCGAGGAAATTCAGGGAGGGTGAAGTTGACTTTAAGATGGACAAGAAAGAGCGCAGAAAGAAGCTCGAGGAGGCGGGACTCACAGGAGAAGAGGCTGCGGGAGCAGTGGAGTTCTTTGAAGGAAACCTGTTCTGCGACGTCACGAAGGGTATCCAGTATCTGAACGAAACGATGGAACTAATCCTGGAGGGCTTCAGGGAGGCGATGAGGACTGGGCCATTAGCCAGGGAGCCGTGCATGGGCATAAAGGTTAAGCTGGTTGACTGCAAGCTCCACGAAGACGCGGTTCACAGGGGGCCAGCGCAGGTGATTCCTGCGGTGAGATCTGCCATATTCGCAGCGATCCTGCAGGCAAATGCCACTCTGCTTGAGCCCTATCAGAAGGTTTACATAATGGTTCCTCAGACAATGGTCGGAAGCGTTACAAGGGAGATCCAGGGAAGGCGTGGCCAGATCCTCGAAATAAAGATCGAGGGGGACAATGCAACGCTCGTAGCCAAAGCTCCCGTCAAGGAGATGTTTGGATTCGCAGGAGCGATAAGATCTGCAACTTCAGGAAAGGCTGTGTGGAGCACTGAGCATGCGGGCTTCGAGAAGGTGCCACCGAGCTTGCTTGAGGAGTTCGTGATGGAAGTAAGAAAGAGGAAGGGATTGAAGCTGGAGATCCCGAAGCCGGAGGAGTTTCTGGCTTGAGGGATTTAAGCGAGAGAGAGCAGAAAGTATTGAGAAAAGCATTAAAATTTTTCAATTCTTTCGATATTCTCAGCAATTTAAGACTCTTGGCAAGAGACAAAGAGCTTTTTGCCGTCTCGCAAGAGCTTTACGATTTCATGAGGAAGGTGGAACTTGATTGCATCGCTGGCATTAAGATCGGTGAGATCGGCAGAAGGTTGAGGTTAACGCTCGAAGGTGCCTTCTGGCTCATGAAAAACGAAAAGAAGAAGGTATGGGTAAACGAGCGTGGGGAGATGCTTTTTCTTTACGGAAGGGACATATTCTCGTCTTCCGTTATCAAAGCAGGCGAATTCGAAGAAAACGAGGTTGTTTTCGTTTGCAACAGCTACGACGACATAATCGGGATAGGAAAAAGCAGATTTAAATCCAAGGATTTTGAAAAGCTGCCAAAGGACAGGGTTGTGGTTGAAAATCTCGTTGACAGGGGCGCATATCTGAGGCATGAGAAATTGTATGAGGCCTTTTAGATGTGATGACTGCACTGTGACCCTGTTAACGGACTTCGGGGACTTCTATCCCGGTGTGATGAAGGGTGTGATACTCAGCTTGGCTCCTGATGCAAAAATAGTCGACATAACCCATTCAATCGATCCACAGAATGTTTTTCAGGGTGCATTTTTGCTATTCCACTCTTACCGCTTCTTCAGAAACGCGATCCACGTGGCGGTTGTGGATCCCGGAGTTGGCAGCGATAGGAGGGCTCTGGTCGTCAGAACAAAAAATCACTTCTTCGTCGCCCCGGACAACGGAATCGCTTATCCTTCGGCAAAGGAGGACGGAATCGTTGAGATATATGAAATTGAGCCAGGTATTTCAGAGCTGGTTGGAGAGCTTTCTGCAACCTTTCACGGGAGGGACATATTTGCTCCAGCTGCTGCTCTTATCTTGAAAGGGGACTTCAGCTACTTCAGAAAGGTCGAGAGCATGAAGCCCCTGAATCTTTTCGATTACAGTGTAGAAGGCAAGACCCTGAAGGCTAGGATTGTGTACGTGGACAGATTCGGAAATCTGATCACGAACGTCCCAGCATTTGCATTGGGGTCTGCGAAAGGTTTTAAGCTTCTGGACGTAAATTTCCCGATGGTGAAAACGTACTCCGATGTACCAGTCGGAAGTCCTCTGGCTTTAATAGGAAGCTTTGGAACGCTCGAGCTGAGCATCAGGGAGGGAAATGCCGCAAAAATGCTCGGCATAAGCTCGGGGACCGTCGAGATCGAGGTGTTGAGATGAACGAAAAGATAATTGCAAAGATGATCGAGTCGGTGAACAGGCACATGCCTGCTGTTACGAAGAGCCTTGAGGATATGCTGATGGAAAAGGACCCAACGATCCTCGCAAGGGACGGGAATGAGTACTACATCGAGAAGAAAGAGCTCGAATTCATAGCACAGCATGTTGATGAGCAGGAAAGGAAGAGGTTTAAGATTCCGATAATTTTGGAAATGTGCGAGCTCGGTGGGGAGAGAGTTGTTTTTGTAAGGGATCGATTTCACGCGGAATTCATAAGGAGGGCATTTGGCTACGATCGTTTTGTTAAAGATGGCCTGATGCTTTACCTTTACGAGATCCCTCAAATAAGAAGGAAGCTGAGAACTGCAACTCAGGTTATGTTCAGGGTGGAATTATGAGCCTTTTCGGCACAAACGGTGTTCGCGGTATTGCGAATGAGGAGCTCACAGCTGAAATGGCCTTAGATTTGGGGAGGGTAATAGCAACTCTGAAGCCGGGAAGGATTGCAGTTGCATGCGATACGAGGCTTTCGAGCTTCATGCTTAAGTCCGCAGTTCTGTCTGGGATCATGTCGGCAGGAAGCGATGCAATCGATCTGGGGATCGCTCCAACTCCCGCACTGCAGTTCTACGCTAAGAGCAGAAGGATTGCGGGAGTCGTGGTCACGGCAAGCCACAATCCGAGAGAATACAATGGAATAAAGTTCGTGCAGGAAAACGGAGCCGAGTTTTTCAGGGAAATGGACGAGCAGAGCGAGAGGATATACAGCAGCAAAACTTTCAGGGTAGCGAAGTGGAACGAAGTCGGAACCCTGCTGAGGGATGACTGCATCGAGCCATACGTGAGTGCGATCGTCGACAGTGTGAGCCTTGACAGGAAATTCCGGGTTGCTGTGGACTGCGGAAATGGTGCAGGTTCCTTCACAACTCCTGAGATACTCAAAAGGCTCGATTGCGAGGTTTACGGGATAAACTGCAATCCAGACGGAAGATTTCCCGCCAGAAATCCCGAGCCCTTGGAAAGTGAGCTCGAATTGCTGAAGAGGGCTGTTATTGACTTCAGGGCCGACCTGGGAGTCGCTCACGATGG
>CAZZIT010000025.1:0-2586 GCA_964654365.1 uncultured archaeon | reverse complement strand
ATGTGATAGCAGCTTATCCCATAACTCCGCAGTCTCCCATAGTCGAAAGGCTTGCAGAGATGATCGCGAGGGGCGAGATGAAAGCAAGCTTCGTAAGAGTTGAGTCAGAGCATTCGGCCATGGCTGTGATCCACGGAGCTGCAACCGCCGGAGCGAGGGTTTTTACAGCCACCTCGAGCCATGGACTTGCCTACATGTACGAGATGTGCTGGTGGATCGCAGGATCAAGACTTCCTGCCGTGATGGCAGTTGCTACACGCTCTATCGGTGCTCCCTGGAACATACACGGTGATCACACGGATATAGTCCTTCTGAGGGATGCGGGTTGGATCATAGGAATGGCAGAAAATGCTCAGGAGGCATTTGACATGACTTTACAGGCTTTCTGCGTCAGCGAAGAGGTAAACATTCCATTTGCAGTTGGAATAGATGCCTTCACCATGAGCCACACCGCAGAAGTGGTTGAGCTGTGGAATCCAAAGCTCCCTGAGAGAAAACAGGCTTACAGAGTTCTTCCAACAGACAAATTTGCTGTAAATGCCGTAACAATGGGTAAGGCGAGGATGAAGGCAAGATACGACCTCGCATTGGATCTTGAGAACTCGGCAAAGGTTATCGAGAGAACGGATGGAGAATTCGGAAGCCATGGAGGTCTCGTGGAGAGGTACAGGCTTGAAGATGCAGATTACTCGGTAGTCATGATGGGCGGATGGTGCGGTGATGCAAAAGATGCAATAGACATTCTGAGGAAAGAGGGACACAGAATAGGGCTGCTGAGACTTCGCTTTCTCAGGCCATTTCCCAAGAAGGCTGTTAAAGAGCTTAGCGGTGAGGTATTGGTTATCGACAAGGGTAACAGCGATCTGCGAGGTGTTTTGGGAATCGAAGTTTCTTCCTGCGGTGTTGAAGTGAAGAACGTCGTCGCTGGCATTGGAGGGGTTGATGTTGGCGTTGATAACTTCTGCAAGATCTTCAGGGATTTCCTGAACGGCAGGATTAATCTGGAGTGGTATTTATGATCCTCCCGGGAAACACGAGCTGTCAGGGATGTCCGATTTCGCTTGCAATGCGCTGTTTGGACGAGATCGAAAACCCAGTCCTCGTGATTCCTGCCGGCTGCTCAACTGTAGTTGCTGGGCTCCATCCCAATTCGGCGATGAAGATTCCAGTTATTCACGTTCCATTTGCCTCCACAAATGCGGTGGCATGCGGTTTGAGTGAAGCCTACAGGCTTAAAGGGATAAAGGCCAATGTGATTGCATGGATGGGCGATGGCGCTGCAGACATAGGATTCGCAACTCTGAGCGCCTCTGCTGCGCGGAGAGATGACCTTATCACGATTGTTGTGGACAACGAAGCATACATGAACACTGGAACTCAGGCAAGTCTCAGCACCTTCCAGAAGGCGAGAACTACCACCTCGCCGTTGGGAAAGGAGGACGAAAGGAGAAATCTTTCTCTGATCATGATCGCCCACGGGGTTGACTACGTTGCCACTGCCACCGTTGGCTACATCGAGGATCTCAGGAGGAAGTTCAGGAGGGCAGGAGAGATGAAGGGTTTCCGATTTATTCAGGTTCACTCTCCATGCCCCCCGGGTTGGAGATTTCCGAGCGAGAAGACAATAGAGATTGCAAGAAAGGCTGTTGCAAGCGGATCATGGCCACTGTTCGAGTACTTCGATTGCAAGCTGCGATTTTCCGCAGCGGGGAAAAGATACTTGGAGAAAAAGAACAGGATTCCGCTATCGGATTACCTGAAAGCTCAGGGCAGATTCGAGCATTTAAGCAACGAAGATATATCCCAGATCGAGAGGGCAATTGACGAGGAATGGAGGATTCTGAAGAAATTAACTCTCGATTAAGCCAACATCAAATTTTTATTCACGAAAGTCAATCCACTCTCATGGCATGGGACCTTATCATCGCGGTCTTGATGCTTGTGCTCGGAATTGTCTATGGTTACACTAAGCCAGGAAAGGAGGACAGGGTTGCAATACTGAAGAAGGCGCTGCTGATCGGACTCGTAATCGGAGTCGTGATTGGACTCATAATAGCGCTGGTTCTCCAAATATCCCTTGTCGCTGCAACGATCGGAGCAACCATAGGAGCCGTTATAATTGTCGTAGTCTTTGCAGTTTTCTTCATAATCGGAACCATGATTGGAGATTGGATGGAAGCGAGGAAGAAACCAGAAGCACCAAAAGCGGGCTGAAAGCATTCTAAATTTTATTTTTTATCCCGTATACCATATCATCACTGGCACCATCAGACAGCCCATGCAATTTATTCTCCTGACCCCTAAGAAGTGGGTGGAGAGCCCTATCGGAATCGCTGAGAGGAGTATCGCCAAACCTTGAAGACCCGTGAGTAAGAGGACGATTGCAGTCAGGAATACCAGAACACTCAGAGAGAGTTTCCTGCCATCAATCTTTTCTATCTTCTCGGCT
The DNA here is from genome assembly GCA_964654365.1 of uncultured archaeon. Lineage (GTDB taxonomy): Archaea > Halobacteriota > Archaeoglobi > Archaeoglobales > Archaeoglobaceae > WYZ-LMO2. The sequence continues at coordinate 137 of CAZZIT010000025.1, read as the reverse complement.
ATGAGCAGGCCGAAGAAGATCGTTAAAAGGAAGGCAACAATACCTGAGAAGATCGAGAGGATCGCTATTTCCTGAAAGCTCGGAACAAGGTTCAGCGACTTGAGCGCATCCGAAGCGCCGCTTCTTGTCCTTCCTGC
>CAZZIT010000024.1:0-2643 GCA_964654365.1 uncultured archaeon | reverse complement strand
AAGAACTTCGAAACCCTTCTTTTTAAGTGTCGACTTTATACCTTCTCTGATACCATCATCATCGTCGCAGACAAGCAGTTTGAATGCCACGTCCTTATTATAATCACAATTCTTATAATGATTTCTTTTTCTGCCAGTGCTGCATTAAAAAATTGGAGGATTCACGGCATCGAAAAAATCAGTTCATGCTGATCTTGAAGTTCTCAAGCAGAACCTTCAGGGTATCATCTCCGAACTTGTGTAGCTTTTCCACAGTTGCGCTTATCTGGTTAACCGCAGCTGTTTGCTCTTCAATAGCAGCTGAGGTCTCCTCGCTGCTTGCAGCATTCTCCTCAGCTGTCGAAGCAACTTCCTCGAAGTTCTTTGCAACGCTGTTTATCCTTTCAGTGCTCCCTGACACGGTCTTCTCAATGTCCATCAGCATCCTGCTGATCTGCTCGACTGCCTTACTTATCTCCTCGGCCATCTTCAGCGCGAGCGATATCTCTTCCTTACCAATCTCGCTTCCCTTTGCAGCATTGTTTATCGCTTCAATAACCTTCCTTGTACCCTCCTGCACCCCCATTACTATCTCTGCAATCTCCTCCGTGCTCTTCCTGCTCTCCTCGGCAAGCTTCCTCACCTCGTCAGCAACAACTGCAAATCCCCTGCCATGCTCTCCAGCTCTCGCAGCTTCAATTGCCGCATTTAACGCGAGAAGGTTCGTCTGATCAGCTATGGACTTTATTCTCTCGGTAACCTTCCCTATGTTCTTTGCAGCAGTTTCGAGAGTCTTAACGATTTCAGAAGTTTTCTGTATGTTCTCAACGATTTCTTTGAGCATGGCAATGGCTTTTCCACCCTTTTCTCTTGCAGCTTCAGCGCTCTTGCTTGCATTTCCTGCAAAGCTTGTAGAGCTCGTTACAGCCCTGTTAACCTCATCCATCAGCTTCTGCAGCTCCTTGAGGTCTGCAAGCGAGGAATTTGCAAGCCTTGAAAGATTCTCGCTTCCTGTCGCGATCTGCTGTGAAGCGCTGTTTATCTGTTCCATTCCAGCATTCAGCTGCTTTACAGATTCCTTCGCTTCTGCTATCATCTTTGCGGTCTTCTTGAGCTCGTTTGCAAGATTCGTAACTATGGTTTTCAGCCTTCCAACGAACCCGTTGAACTCGTCGAAAGCCTTTCCGAATTCGTCATCCCTGATCTTCTGAATCTTAACATCCAGTTTTCCTTCACTCAGCTGCCTTATTGCTGCGATTAGCCTTGAAAGGCATTCTTGGGTGTAGTTTAAGGTATCCTGAACTTCCTTCTCCTTGTCCTTGAGGTCCTTTATGTCCTCCATCGAGACCACCACATGCTTTATCTTTCCGTTATCGTCGTATATTGGGACACCTGTGGTCCTGAAGTGGACTAACCTTCTATTTCTTGGCGTTTCGAATCTTGCCTCGACAACCCAGCCACCTTCGATGACTTTGGATCTGTAGACCTTCTCGTACAGCTTTTCGACATCCTTCAGATTATCGATCAGCACCTCGCCGAATGTGGGCCTCTTTGTCGTGTAAAATGCCTTCCAGGCATCTTTTGTTCCAACAACCTCCTCAGCCCTAACACCTGTCAGGTCCTCGCAGGCCTTGTTCCAGAATCTCACGGTCTTGTCTGCATCCAGCATTAAAACTGCAACTGGTATGGAGTTCAGAACGTTGTTTATCAAATTGTAAGCCTCTCTTGCTTCCTTTTCCTTTTGTTTTGCAAGCTCAGCTGCTTTTCTAGCTTCCAGCTCCAGCTCCTTTATCTTCGAAACGTCAACGAAATACCCTACCATACCATAGAATTCGCCATCCACATAAACTGGAGCCCCAGAAGCCAGTGCGATTACATCTCTGTTTTTTAAAATATATTCTCTTTCAATCCCCTCGTATCTTTTGCGATTATCGAGCATTTCCTCGATTAAGGCTTGCTTCCCAACATCAGCCAGAGTTTTTGTACGTGACTTGTCGATGTAAATTAGCTCTGAGAGTCTTCTGCCAATGATCTCTTCCATTGGCATACTAAACGTGTCCTCAGAAGCATTGTTAATATATCGCACGATTTTATTCCTATCTATAAAAAAGACGTGAGCAGGTCTCGGTATTTCTCGGATTATTGCCTCAAGAAGTTTTATACGCTTTTCACTTTCCGTCTTAATTTTTTCCAGCTCTTTCTGCAGATTCTGTATTTTTAGCTCCTTTTCTCTCAGCTCTTTCTCCAGAAAAGTCATTTTCGCCTCTATTTCTTTGCCGAGACCCTCAACATCAAGACTCGACCCCACGCTCATAGACTCGAATATTCAGACCGACATTATAAGTTTTTTTCGACAAAATCGAAATTCCTACGTGTGAAATGTAAAAGTGAAATTAGAATTCGGCACTCTTTTTGCGGTATTCCGATACTCTGGAACTCGCGGTCGAGAATTCCTCCTGCGATATCAGAGCCATGTCTAATAGCTCTTTAAAAGTTGCATAGGCTCTATCAAACAAAATTTCGGCTTTTTCAGTCTTCCTTATCCTTGAATATCGAGATCCAAGTTCTGTGAGCGCTTCTGCCAGTTTCCTGAGTCCACGAGGTTTAAGAGCTTTTCTCAACTCGTATGCCTCGAGCAAAAATTTTTCAGCCTTTTCGTAGTCT
>CAZZIT010000023.1:0-2901 GCA_964654365.1 uncultured archaeon | reverse complement strand
GATTATTGTGAGCATGATAATTATAAAAGCCGTCGAAAATTTTTTAAACAATATTTACAATTGCAATCCATGTGGGTTTGGGTCTTGGTTTCGTTGTTTATAGTTGCAATGCTTCCCGCAGCTGCAGCAGAGCTCGGAAGTTACAAGGTGCTTATTCCAAAGTATGCCCCTCGACATCCAGCACACGATTTTAAGCGGAGGTCTGCTCTATCCGCTTCAGCCTGATAGAGTATACACGGAATCCATCAACGGCTACAGGTTCGTTAAATGGTTAAATGACTTTCTTGCAGGAAAGTGCGTTGACGTCGTGGAATAAAAATCGAATTTTTTGAAAATCATTTTTTGTCCTGATGTCAGAAAAAATCCCGAGCCTTCATTGTTTTGAAAGATGCTAAGGTTCCGCCTTCTCAGCTTTTGGAAGGGCTTTGTTTATCTCTTCCAGCAGTTCCTCATCGCTCTTTCCCTCGGGATTGATTCCGAGGTCTCTTGCGATCTTCTCCAGTTTTTTCCTCTTCTCCTCCCTCGACATTTTCAAATCCTTTTCAAGTTCTCTGAGCTCCATTTCAGCTTCTCTCTGAGCTTTTTTGAACTCTGCAACTCCTCTGCCGAGACTTCTTGCCAGCTCTGGAATCTTGCTCGCCCCAAAAAGCAGTAGAATTATTATAATAATCGGAATAAGCTCCTGAACTCCGAGGAACATTCTTGCGAGCTCCATTGCCAGAATTTCTATACGGGGATTAAAAAATTTTTCTTGTAAGTTGTCCCATCGCAAGCTTATATATCCTGCCGTGGAGGTTCGTGCATGAAGGTCGTTCTCGCTTACTCTGGAGGATTAGATACGACTGTCTGCATCTTTCTGCTTAGAGAAAAATACGGCTTTGACGAGGTCATTACGGCTACGGTCGACATTGGTCTGCCCGAATCGGAGCTGAAACGGGCTGAAGAGAGAGGAAAGAAGTATGCAGACAGGCACTACACAGTTCCGGCGAGAGAGGAGTTCGTAGATGCTTTATACAGGCTAATAAAGGCGAACGGAGACTACGAGGGCTACGTGCTTGGAACAGCGATAGCAAGGCCGATAATTGCAGAAAAGGTCGTGGAAGTTGCCATGAAGGAGAAGGCAGATGCAATCGCTCATGGTTGCACTGGAAAGGGGAACGATCAGCTCAGATTTGAAAATGTTTTCAGGCAATACGATTTCAGGGTTGTCGCTCCGGTGAGAGAGCTCAATCTCACGAGAGAGTGGGAAATCGAGTATGCGAGGCAGCATAGAATTGAAGTTCCGGCGACGAGGGAGAAACCTTACAGCGTTGACGAGAATTTGTGGAGCAGAAGCATAGAGGGCGGCAAGCTTGAAGATCCGGGCTTTACACCACCCGAAGAGATCTACCAGTGGACAGCACAGCCAGAAAGGGCTCCGAATGAGCCAGAGATCGTGAAGATCGACTTCGAGAGGGGCATACCTGTTGCCGTGAACGGCAGAGAAATGGGAGGTTTTGAGCTTATAAGGCATCTCAACGAGATCGGCGGAAAACACGGAATTGGGAGAACAGACATGGTCGAGGACCGCGTTCTGGGTTTGAAGGCAAGAGAGAACTACGAGCATCCAGCAGCCACGATTTTGATAACGGCGCACAGAGACCTGGAGAAATTGGTTTTGAGCAGAAGAGAGCTCAAATTCAAGAAGATGGTCGAAGAGGAGTGGGCGGAGCTCGTTTACTACGGGCTCACGAATGAACCTTTATTCGAAGCTCTCAACGCCTTTATCGACAAGACGCAGGAGAGAGTCACTGGCTGGGTGAAGCTGAAGCTCTACAAAGGCTCAGTCATTCCGGTAGCAAGACATTCGGAATTCGCCCTTTATTCCGAGCAGCTCGTCTCGTTTGACACCAAAACAATAGACCAAAGGCTCGCAGAGGGCTTCGCAGCATTCCACGGACTTCAGGGAAGGATTTACCGGAGGATAAAAAGGGAGAAGTTATGAAAGTGGCAATAATAAGCGTTGGAAACGAACTGCTCAAAGGAAACACGGTGAACACGAACGCTTCCTACATGGCGAAAAGGCTGACCAAGATGGGGCACGAAGTGAAGAGGATAATTGTGATTCCTGACAGTGTTGAGGAGATCGCAGAGGAGATCGCAAAAGCTTCAAGGCTCTACGACTTTTTATTCGTTACAGGCGGGCTTGGAGCAACGCACGACGATGTAACAAGCGAGGGGGTGGCAAAAGCCCTCAGAAGGGGGCTTAAGGTATGCAAGGAGGTTTACGAGTATCTGCGAAGCAGGAGCGGCAACGAGATGGCGATCAGGAAGATCTCGTCGGTTCCAGAGGGGGCTGAGATCGTCTGGAACGATGTTGGCGCTGCACCAGCATACATACTCGAGAACATCGCAGTGATGCCAGGAGTGCCTGAGGAGATGAAGAACACCTTTGAGAAGATCCTGAAAAAATTTGAGAAGCTCGAATACTTCGAGGATCAGGTCAGGGTTGACGGATACGAGTCGAGGATTCTTGGAGAGCTTAACACTGTCGTCGGAGAGTTTCCTGACGTGGAAATAGGTTCCTATCCCAAGTATGGTCACGTTATCGTCAGGTTTTCGGGAAGGAATAGAGAGAGGGTGAGAGCCGCTGTGGAAAGATTCAGAGAGCTCCTCAAGCTGGAAGGAGTATGATATACGGTAAGATCTTCTACAAAGGCGAATTCGTTGAAGCTGGCATTGAGGTGGAGGACGGTAGAATAAAAAAAATAGGGAAGCTCGTTAAAGGGAAGGAAGTTCGTGGCATCGTTTTGCCTGCTGGAGTTGATGTTCACGTTCACTTTCGAGACTTTGAGGAAAGGGAGAAGGAAACAATCGAGAGCGGAAGCCTTGCAGCTCTGCACGGTGGAATCTGTCTCGTCG
>CAZZIT010000022.1:0-3313 GCA_964654365.1 uncultured archaeon | reverse complement strand
TCGCTTCCTTAACCCCGACAATGTTGTCGATCTCAGCAAGCTTGGCCATCAGCTTTGGCGAAACATTTATTCCTGTTCGCCCGGGAATGTTGTAAACTAAGAGCGGTATTGAAACTTCTCTTGCAACGGCCTTGTAGTGCTTCAGCAAACCGTCATCGTTTGGCTTGTTGTAATAAGGAGTTACGAGCATCGCAGCCTCTGCTCCTGCCTTTTCAACTTCCTTGGTAAGCCAGATCGCCTCCTTTGTCGAATTCGAACCAGAACCACCAATTACTGGAAGCTTTGAAGTTTCAGCAACAAATCTGACAACTTCCACGTGCTCTTCGTAGCCGAGAGTCGAAGCTTCCCCTGTCGTTCCACAAGGCACGAAGGCATCGACGTGCTTTTCCATGTAATCTAAGTTCCTTGCCAAGCCCTCGTAGTCAACGCTCAGATCCTCCCTGAAGGGGGTCACCAAAGCCGGGATAACTCCTCTGAACATCTCTATCCCTTCATTCCGCGATTTACCTTCCTTGTGATGTAACCTGCGACCCTGTTGCGTATGGTCTTGCTCGTTATCGTCGTCAGCTGTGAGACGAGCTTCTTGTTCTCATCGAAGTTCGAAGTGAACATTTCAGGATACTTCTTGAGCAGTTCGCTCGCTATCACCTTTATGTAGGCAGGCTTTACCGTCCCCATAAACGCAGTTCTCGTGTGATATTTAAACTTTTACACCCCATGAGAGGGCTTTCAGGCAAAATCTTTTTCAGTTATCATTCAATCTAAACTGGATAAATGCCCTGATGAGGGCTGAGAGATCTCTGTCAACCATGAAGAACTCAACAGAATTTATTATCACCTCTTTCCCGACCTCAACCTTTTCCTCTAGTTCATCGGAAAGAACAACCTCTCCGTTCTGCGTCATCTCGTAAGACTCCATGTTTTCCTCGATACCGACAACAATGAACCTTTTCCTGAAAAAGTACGGCCTCATTTTCCTGTCGAGAATACCGAGGGTCACAAAAGTTTCTTCTGGGATTAATGATGTCTTCATCGCTATAGCTCCCGAATTTATTCCCAGCTCATCTTCTCCAAGCTCGTAGCTGTAGCCACCGATCCTGCTCACGTATATATCCGAAATTATTTCAACCGGGTAGCGATACATCGATCTTATCGTTAACCAGCACCTATAAATCGATTTTGCTCGAAGTGGGACAAAAAAGATCGGCCATGAGCCACAAGACCGCTTTATTCGGAATGCGAGCACTCAATGATCCCTGAAAAGGTCCGAAAGCTCTTTTGCGATCTTCAGACCCTCCTCTCTGCTGGAAGCTTTGGTAATGATGTGGATCTCCTGATTCGAGGATCCGTAGGAGAGTATTGCCCTCAGGTTTCCCCTTTCGTCAACTCTTGTGATCTTAAATCTCAGCCCATGCCCCGTCCTTGAGCCCTTGTTCTCGATCCTTCCAAAAATAACCCTACTCACCTTCTCATGCGATAGAATCATCCCTATCAGTCTAAGGCCCTCCCTGTCCCCTATGACCGTCTTGTGCCTCCCGCTGTAGACCACGTATTTTTTCTCGGCCTGAACATAAATTTTTAGCGATCCGGGCAAAAATTTTAAGCTTTAGGCAAATTAAACTCTGATGGAAACGATAAACTCAAAGGACATGCGGATTCTCGATCTGAACTGCGAGTATTTTGGTCTCAGCAGGCTTCAGCTGATGGAAAATGCTGGAAAGGCCGTTGCAGAGGAAATAATGAGGAGGTTCAGCGGAGGAAAGGTTGCCGTCTACGCCGGAAGCGGGAACAACGGAGGAGATGGATTCGTTGCTGCGAGACATCTCGAAGGATTCGAAGTTGAAATATTCCTCGCCGGAGAACCTAAAACCGAGATAGCACAGAAGAACTTCGAGATTCTGAAAAAGGCTGGCTACAGAATTCAGAAGATCTCAGAATGCGATGCGGAGATAATCGTTGATGCTCTTCTCGGCACAGGAATCGCCGGTAGGCCCAGGGGAGAATACGAGAGGGCGATTGAGATAATAAACAGCAGCAGGGCTTTCAAGGTGGCAGTTGACGTTCCAAGCGGTCTTAATGCGGATACAGGCGAATACGAGATCGCGGTTAAAGCCGATCTCACCGTTACATTCCACAAAATGAAGCCCGGAATAACTAAAGCAAAGGAAATCTGCGGGGAGGTCGTTGTCAGAGACATAGGAATTCCCGAGGCATTCGAAAAGATTTGCGGGGTTGGAGACGTTGCTGCAACCTACAGGAGATTCGAAAATGCGCACAAGGGGATGCACGGCAGAGTTGCAGTTATAGGCGGCGGAGACTATACGGGGGCCGTTGCCTTCGCGAGCTTATCTGCTTACCACTCGGGGGCAGACATAGTCATCACAGCGGTGCCCGAGAGCATAAAGAGCGTCGTTGCAGGCTTCAGTCCGAATTTAATCGTGAGGGGTCTGAAGGGGGAAAAGATTACACCAAGAAATCTAAAGGAGGCTGAGGAGATCGTCAGAAAATGCGACGTTGCAGTCATCGGGATGGGTGTTGGGGAAAACCCGGAATTCAGGGAATTCGTTGAAGAGCTCCTGAAGAGCTGCAGGAAGGCCGTTCTTGATGCCGAAGGTATAACAAGAAACATTCCTGAGGGAGTTGAATGCATACTCACACCGCACAGAGGAGAGCTACGGAAAAACTTTGGCGCTGAGCCGAAGGATGTGCAGAAGGTTGCAAAGGAGCTCAGAGCGGTAATTCTGCTGAAGGGAAAGGAGGACATAATAACCGATGGCTTCCGCACAAAGGTTAACAGAACGGGAAACGCTGGGATGACTGTTGGAGGAACAGGAGATGTGCTTGCAGGGATTTGTGGGGCGCTTTTCTGTCTTGATGATGCCTTCCATGCGGCCTGCGCCTCAGCCTTCGTGAACGGCTACGCTGGTGATCTCTGCCTTGAGAAGTACGGATACAACTTCACCTCGATGCATCTGATCGAAATGCTGCCCGAAGCCTTCAGGAGGTGTCTTGACTGGAAATAGACGAATTCGAGCTCACAAAGGCTTTGATCAAGATCGACACGAGAAATCCTCCTGGAGATACTTCGCAGGCAGTAGAATTTCTGGAGAACCTCTTTTCATCCTTTAAAACAAAGAAATACGTCAGCGAGGGGAAGGAAAGCCTTCTGGTTGAGATATCAAAGGGTGAAAAAACCCTCATGCTCTCCTCCCACCTCGACACCGTTCCTTGCGGCAAAGAACTTCTAAATCCGGTTGTTGTCAACGGAAAACTCTACGGCAGAGGCAGTGCAGACGCAAAGGGCTGCGTTGCT